>JBLMWR010000173.1:0-4366 GCA_050257335.1 Deltaproteobacteria bacterium
ACGAAATTCGCGAAAAAGGCCGGGGCCGACGCGGCGCTCATGGTCGCCCCCTATTACAACAAGCCCACGCAGGAAGGATTCTTCCAGCATTACCGCGCGGTCGCCGAAGAGGTCGATCTGCCGATTGTGCTTTACAACATCCCCGGCCGCACCGCCAAGAACATGGAGCCCGAAACGATAGCCCGCATCGGCGAACTGCCGAGCGTCGTGGCGGTCAAGGAATCGACCGGCTCGATGGACCAGGCTTCGCAGATCATGGCCCTCAGCAACCTCACCGTCCTCTCGGGAGACGACAGCCTGACGCTGCCGCTCCTGGCGATCGGCGGGCGCGGGGTGGTCTCGGTGGTGGGGAACATCGTTCCCCGCGACGTCAAGGCCATGCTGGCGGCCTTCGAAAAAGGGGACGTCGCCGCAGCGCAGAAGTGGCACTACAAGCTGTTTCCGCTGTGCCGCGACCTGCTGGGGCTGGCGACGAATCCCATTCCCATCAAGGGGGCGATGAAGATTCTGGGACGCGACACGGGCGAGGTGCGGCTCCCCATGACGCCGCTGAGCGGGGGCGAAGAGCAGAAGCTCGTGGCGACGCTGCGGACGTACGGGATTCTCTAGAAAACGAGGAGCGCTGCGGTGGTATTCGGATTTTTTGGAAAGAAACAAGCGGAAGAAGAACCGGAAGAGGAAGTCGAACCCATCAGTTTTCTGGGGCCGATCAGCGGCGTCGAGGTCAACCTGAAGGCCAACGCGCGGCTTGTCGAGGCGGGGCTGATGCGGGCCAAGGACCTGGTGACCGACGCCCTTTCCCGGCGGGCCGATACGCTCCGGCTCGAGCCGAAAGGCCCGCAGGCGGTCGTTACGATTCTGGTGGATGGCGTGCCGTTTCCCGGCGGTAAGATGGCCAAGGCCGAGGGGCACGCGATCACGCAGATGCTCAAGCTCCTGGCGGGGCTGGACGTCAAGGAGCGCAAGAAGTCGCAATCCGGGGGGATCAAAGCCGAGTTCGATTCCAAGGCGTACACGCTGTCGGTCAAGAGCCTGCCGGTTCCCGACGGCGAACGGCTGATCGTCCGGATGCAGGATTCGAAGCTGAAGCTCGATGCGCCTGCCGACCTGGGAATGGGCGAGGCGATGCGCGTCAAGCTCCGCGACTTGTGCACCGCGCCGGGCGTGCTCCTGGTGACGGGCCCCTCGGGGTCGGGGACGACGACCACGCTGTATGCGCTGGTCCGCAACGTCGACGCCTACATCTACACGATCTTTACGATCGGCGACACCGAGGGGCGCAAGCTCCAGCAGATCTCGCCGATGGAGGTTGATCCCAGCGACGACCTGGCGACGACGATTACCCGGGCGGTGCGCAAAGAGGCCAACGTCATTCTCTGCGACCCGATCAAGGACGCCGACGCCGCCAGGGCCATTTTCTCGAAGGCCGAAGACGTCATGCTGCTGTCTGAATTGTCCGCCAAGGACGCGCCCTCTGCCGTGCTGCAGCTCATCGAATGGGTGGGGGACGCGAAGCTGGTGGCGGCGGGGTTGAAGGGGGTGCTGACGCAGAAACTGATTCGCCTGCTGTGCCCCGACTGCCGGCTGGCGTTCAAGCCCAAACCCGAGTTCCTGAAAAAGCTGGGCCTTCCGGAAGACACGCCGGCGCTCTACCGCAAGCCTCCCGAGCCGCAGGAAGGCTCAATGGAGATGGCGTGCGAGAAGTGCGGGGCGATGGGGTACTTCGGCCGGACCGCCATGTTCGAGTTTCTGGAAGTGACCGACGGCATGCGCGAGCTTATCGCCGGCAAACCCGACGCCGCCGCGATCCGCTCGCAGATGAAAAAAGAGAAGATGACCACCCTCCAGCACGACGGCCTGCGTCTGGTGGCCGAAGGGCGCACCTCCCTCGAAGAGCTGCAGAGGGTCTTCAAGCCGGCATAAGGTTGTAGTTGTCCGGGGGTGTCGCTTCGCTCAACCCCCGGCTGATGGCTGCGGCCCCTCGCCGGGGTCGAAGCTCGGTCCCTTTGGGACCGTAAGCCCCTGCAACAAAGCCGAACGTCACGCAACGATGGTTGTTCTCTGGCTGCACCATCCGTATCAGGAATTCATCATTCGTCATTTTCGAAACTGGTTCTGGCCGGTCGTCATTGCCCTCCTGACCTGGAGTGCCGTCGTCATCGCGCTCGACCCCGGCGGCGACCATCCCGGAATGTTCGCGGGGCCGGGACTCACCGTTGATGAGCCGTTCAACGTCGGCCAGGGAGTGGCGCTCATCGACCGCCTGTTCGCCGGCGATCTGGCCGGTTTCCGCGAGGTCGACGCCCGGCTTCCCGATCATCCGCCGCTGGGCCGGTTGTGGATCGGCCTGTGCCATGAGGTCGCCTGGCTTGTCTTTCCACCGATCGACAGCGACGCGCCGTATTCCGTCGCCTGTGCCAGAACCGCCCCGGCGACGGCGTTTGCCGCTCTCGTCATTCTCGTCGGCGTCGTTGCCGGCCGCTGGTACGGCCGCTGGGCCGGGGCCGCCGCCGCGCTGAGCCTGGTCCTCATGCCGCGCCTTTTCGGACATGCGCACCTGGCGGCCCTCGAAACCCTGGTCAACGTGACCTGCACGGCCGCCGTTATGTATCTGGCGGATCAATGGGGGGCAATTTCCGTTGTTAGTGCCGCGTCCGGGGCGCCGCGCGCGAACTCCGGCATATGGAACCACCCGCTGGTCACCGCGGCAATCGGCGGCGCGCTCTTCGGACTGGCCCTGCTCACCAAGGTGCAGGCGATTCTGCTTCCCCTTCCCGTCGCCGTCTGGACGCTGTTCCAGTTGCGCCGCCGGGCGGTGCCCATGCTGGCCCTCTGGGGCCTCACGGGACTGGTTATCTTCTTTGCCTTCTGGCCGCATCTCTGGAGCGCGCCGCTCGATCACTTTCGGGAGTACCTGGGAAGGACCACGAACCGCGCGGCGATTCAGGTGTGGTATTTCGGCCAGGCTCTGCCCGATCGCGACATCCCCTGGCATTACCCGTGGGTGATGTTCCTGGCGACTGTGCCGGTCGGGCTGCACCTGCTCGGGGCTTACGGCCTGTTCGGCCCCGAACGCCGCGCGTGGCAGTCTCCGCGCGAATTGCTCCTCCTGGGGTGCGGCGTCTTTCCGCTGGTTGTCTTCAGCATTCCAGGGGTCGCCGTCTACGACGGCGAGCGGCTGTTTTCGACCGGGTTTACGCTGTGGGCCGGTTTCATCGGGCGCGGCGCCGAATCCGCGCGGTTGTGGCTGTCGTCGCGCGGGTCGCCGCGGGCCGTCGCACTGGCCGGCGCGCTCTTCTTCGCCGCGCAGGGATATGGCCTCGTCGCGCTGGCCCCCTGCTGGCTGAGTTATTACAACCTCGCCGTGGGAGGCCTTCCCGGGGCCGCGAAGCTCGGGCTCGAAGTCTCCTACTGGGGCGACGGCGTCACACGCACGCTGCTCGAACAAACGGCCGATCGGCTTCCCGAGGGCGAATCCCTCGCCGTGCTCCCCACGTTGTATCCCGGGCAGTGGAACGAGGTGCGGCTGCAGTCTCCAGTTCTCAGGAAGCAGAAGCTGCGACTCGTTCCCTTCGACGAAGAATCCGCCCCCGGGCACAGATACCTGCTGATGTTCATGCGGCCGGAATATCTTCCCGGGCAATTCCGGAAACCCTTCGACGAACGCCGGATCCTCGCCGCCGTCCGGCGACAGGGTGTCTTGCTCGCTGTCCTCCTCGACCGGCAATGAGAAGAAGGAAGGAATGTGATCGGCCGGTGTTAATCGCCGGTCCGGGCTGCGGTTCTGTTCTCGAAGGAATCAACCGCCGGGCCTGCAGTCGCCGGTGCACCCAGCAGCATGCTGCAGTATTATCCCTCGGCGACCGTCGTTTGACATTTGTCTTGCGTGACAATACTTTCGTGTCATTGTCGTTCAACCTTTCCCGTCGCCGAAACCCAGTCTCATGAGCCGGCTTACGCACTTCGACGAGTCAGGCGCCAGCCGGATGGTGGATGTGGGGTCGAAGCCGGTCACCGAACGCATGGCCCGCGCGGCGGGGACGGTCAGCATGTCTGCCGGGACGCTGCGCACGATTCTGGATCGCCAGGTCGCCAAGGGGGACGTGCTGGAAGTCGCCCGCTTGGCGGGGATCATGGCGGCCAAGAAGACGGCCGAGCTGATTCCCCTCTGTCACTCTCTGGCGCTCGACAGTCTCGCGCTCGATTTCAAAGTCGTCAATGACGGCACGCTGGGGATCGAAGCGACGGTTCGTGTCACGGCCCGGACGGGCGTGGAAATGGAGGCCCTCACCGCCGTTTCCGTCGCCGCCCTGACGGTCTACGACATGTGCAAATCGATCGACCGCGGGATGTCGCTCGGGCCGTT
>JBLMWR010000174.1:0-7803 GCA_050257335.1 Deltaproteobacteria bacterium
GAATATTATTCATTCCCCGACCGGCGTTATACATCAACCGTCGCTTGCGCAAGCCATCCGAGATCGAGAGAAAAGTTCCCGGCGGCGGCGAAAAACGCGGCCAAAGCCCTGAAGATCAACATCGTAAACATATCGTAAACACCCAGCGAACCACCGGGCATCTCAAGCGTGTTGAATAATATACTTTAGTACAGTATAATGATGCCTATCTCGGCGCTTTCAGGGACCCAGCGACCCTCAATTTGGAAACGACATCCGCAATGCAGCCCTTTAAGGTTCGGCTGGTTTCGCCCTCTCGACAGACAGTATGACCCGATCCCCGTTTCTTCCTTTGCGCCTTTGCGTGGTATCTATTCTGGAAACCGTCCCACGATGCTCATCCGTTGCAAAAAAAAGGGAATCACGCAAAGACGCAAAGAATTTTCGTCGGTCGTGTTCTCTTGAAGCGGAGCCACAGGCATGAGCCATCAAGGCGACGAGCGCGCGCCGAAAGGGCGGGCGGCGCAGAGCAGTCCGCCGAATCGTTTCGAGAAGGTCCATGCCGAGCCCGATTTCGACCAGCTCGAGCACGACGAAGACTTTCTGGAAGAGCCTAGGACGCTCAACACCGAGTTTCTGCCAGACACATCCAAAAGCATCATCAGCGAGAACGACAGCCCCGACGTGCCGTTCCGGTACAGCCTGAATCCGTACCGCGGTTGCGAGCATGGCTGTGCGTACTGTTACGCGCGGCCGACGCACGAGTACTTCGGGCTCAACGCCGGGCTCGATTTCGAATCGAAGATCTTCGTCAAGGAAAGGGCCCCCGACCTGTTCCGCGAATTCCTGGCGCGCGACCGCTGGCAGAGCGAGCTGATCGCCATGTCGGGGGTGACCGACTGCTACCAGCCCGCCGAGCGGCGGTTTCGCCTGACGCGCGCCTGCCTGGAAGTCGCGCTCGAATCCCGGCAGCCGATCGGGATCATTACGAAGAACGCCCTCGTGCTGCGCGACCTGGACCTCTTGCGCGAAATGGCCCGCCTCAACCTTGTGCACGTCCATCTCAGCGTGACGAGTCTGGACGAAGATCTCGTGCGGACAATGGAACCGCGCAGCAGCCGCCCCGCCGCGCGCCTGCGGGCGATCGCAGCGCTGACGGCGGCCGGCGTTCCCGCGGCGGCGATGATGGCCCCCATCATCCCCGGACTCAACGACAGCGAAATCCCGGCGCTGCTGGCCGCCGTCGCCGCTGCCGGCTCCATCAAAGCCGGCTACATCCTCGTCCGCCTGCCGCTGGCGGTCTCGCCGATCTTCACCGACTGGCTGGCGCGGACGCAGCCGACCCGCGCCGCGCGGGTGGATGGGCTGATCCGCGCCACTCGCGGCGGCAAGCTGAATTCCTCACAGTTTGGCGAGCGGATGCGCGGCTCGGGACTGATCGCCGAACAGATCGACCAGACCTTCCGCCTCTTCGCCCGCAAACACCACCTCGACCGGCCCATGCCCGATCTCGACTACACGCAGTTCCGGCCGCCGGTGCCGAAGTCGGGGCAGCTAAGGTTATTCTGAAAGTACGAGTTCGGTCCACCTTGCCCCGAGTTGATCCGCCGGTTTCAGCGCTTTTGCAGCGCGGTGTCAATTTGAACATAGAGACGGTGCAGGATGTCGCGTTCTTCGGGCGGAAGCTGTTTTTGAAATACATACGTGTGGCGAAGTTCGTTTCGCAGAATGCCCCAGCCGTCAGTCATCCGATTATTTCCTAACCATGCCGGAAGGAGGCCCGCCAGGGCGCCAAGCTCACGGCGGTCGCACCAGTTGTACACGAGTGCGCGAATCTCGTCTTCGATTGTTGGAACCGGCGGGGTTTCTGACATGTCGTTGAGATCCGTGATGGGGGGCTTGCAGCAATTGGCAGCCTGTCGTCCGCCAACGTCACGGGCGGACTGACGTCCACCGGTCGCCGGCTCCAAGGAATTTGCGGCGTCCCTTGGGAATTGACCTGGCGAGCCCGGGACGTAAGTCCCGGGGTTGGCGCCTGCCCGTCCTACTCATCCTCGGCGAAATGCACGTTCACCTCCGGGTGCATCGTGTACAGCCGGAACTGTTTGCCGTCGTGGACGACGATGCCGCTCGATTTGTTGTCGCGCTCGGGAAGGAGCGGATTGCCGGGGTATTTTTTCCAGTGAACGAGGTCGGTCGAGACGGCGATGTTGGTGGTCCAGAGGCGCGGCTTTTCGGCGGTACCGCTGCCGTGGTAATACGCGTAGTACCGGCCGTCATGGCGGATGATCTGGTTGAGGGCGATCATCAGGCGGTCGTACGCTTCAGGGCCGGGCGAGAGGACCGGCTCGTCCTGCACGTTGGTCCAGACCTTGAGGTCCTTCGATTTCGCCAGCCACACTCCCTTGTCGCTCCGCTCGTAGAAGAGGTGCCAGACGCCGTCCTCGAACCACGCGGTCGGCGTTCCGTACGGGCCCGCGGAAATGGGCTCTCCATTCGTGTACCGCACGTCGAGGGAGCCCTCGCGTTTCCAGCGCAGGCCGTCGCGCGAGGTGAGGAGCTGGGCCTGATCGTCCTTTCCCTCGGCGAACATGTAATACGTCTCCCCCTGCTTCACGACCATCATGTCTTCGACCCAGTGTTCGCGGTAGATCGGATTGCCGGGATGGCGGGTCCAGTTGAGGCCGTCGGACGAGGTGGCATAGCCGAGCATCATCTGCGCATCCGGCGCGTTGGCGTAGCCGGTGTACCACATCCGCCACTGGCCGCCTTCGCGGAGGATCCAGCCGCGCTCGCGGATCTTCGCGTCCCACGCGTCACCGCCGGCGCCGCGGAAGACGGGGTTCTTGTCGTACGGGCGAAAGCGGGTGAGGACCGCGGGGAAGTCGTCGCCGGCACTCGCGGGGACCGCGGAGAAGAGCGCGGCGAAGAGGAGGATTGTAAATTGAAAAATGAAAATTGAAAAATGGAAATTGGAGTCGCCGTGGCGCGCGAGACTCCAGAGGAGGGCGCTGGCAGGGCGACGCGTTGTGCGGATCGAATCCGATTCACCTGCCGGACGACCCGGCAGGGGTCTCACTGAATTGTAACGGGCGTATTCTCGCTCGGTCGAAATCGCACTCATCATTGAACGCTCTGTAAGCCGAATTGCACAAAGGCTCCGCTGCACGTCGCCGCTACGCGGGGTAAAATTGTGGTTGAGTCACCAAATCCGAAATCCCCCATTTCAAATCTCGCTCACTCGTCCGTCACGCACCCCTGCGACGCACTCTTGACGCTCTTGATGTACTTGTAGAGAGTCCCCCGGCGGGCTTTGTACGGCGGGTCTTTGTAGGCGGCCTTTCTCCGGGCCAGTTCTTCGGGAGAGACGTGCACGTCGATGCGGTTGGCTTCGGCGTCGATCGTGATCGAGTCGCCATCTTTCACCAGGGAGATCGGGCCGCCCCCCTGTGCCTCCGGCGTGATGTGCCCGACAATGAAACCGTGCGAGCCGCCGGAGAAACGGCCGTCGGTCATCAGGGCCACGTCGGAGCCGAGACCCGCCCCCATGATGGCGGAGGTCGGCGTGAGCATTTCGGGCATCCCGGGACCGCCTTTGGGGCCTTCGTAGCGGATGATGACGACGTCCCCCTTGACAATCTTTTTCTGTTCCAGCGCCGCCAGCATCAGCTCTTCGGAATCGTAGCACTTGGCCGGGCCGGTGAATTTGAGCCCTTCCTTTCCGGTGATTTTCGCCACGGCTCCGTCGGGAGCCAGGTTCCCGCGCAGAATTCGGATGTGTCCGGTTTTCTTGATCGGCTCTTCGAACGTGTGAATGATCTTCTGCCCCTCCTTGAGCCCTTCCAGATCCTTGAGATTCTCGGCCAACGTCTTGCCGGTGACCGTCAGGCAGCTTCCATCGAGCAGCCCCTTCGAGAGAAGATACTTGAGGACCGCCGGCGTGCCTCCGACGTAATGCAAATCCTCCATCACGTATTTGCCGCTCGGTTTCAGATCGGCGATGTACGGAATCCGGTCGCTGACTTTCTGGAAATCGTCGATCGTCAGCGGCACTTCGCAGGCCCGGGCGATGGCGATCAGGTGCAGCACGGCGTTCGTCGAGCCCCCCAGGGCCATCACCGTCACCATCGCGTTTTCGAACGCCGCCCGGATCATGATGTCGCGCGGCTTGATGTCGTTTTCAAGCAGCACGCGAATTGCCTTGCCCGAGGCGAAGCACTCACCCAGTTTGAGCGGGTCCTCGGCGGGAATCGACGAGCTGTAGGGGAGCGACATTCCCATGGCTTCGATCGCCGAGGCCATCGTGTTGGCGGTGTACATTCCACCGCAGGCCCCCGGCCCGGGGCAGCTTCTGCGGACGACCGCCTGCCGTTCCTCATCCGAAATCCTGCCCGCGATGTATTCGCCGTACACCTGAAATGCCGACACGATGTCGAGCTTGCGGTCCCCCAGGCACCCTGCGCGAATCGTTCCGCCGTAAACCATGATCGACGGCCGGTTGAAGCGGGCCATGGCGATGATGCTGCCGGGCATGTTCTTGTCGCAGCCGGGGATCGAGATGTTGGCGTCGTACCACTGCGCGCAGGTGACCGTTTCGATCGAGTCGGCGATCAGGTCGCGCGACTGGAGCGAGTACGACATACCTTCGGTCCCCATCGAGATGCCGTCGCTCACCCCGATCGTATTGAATCGCATCCCGACCATGCCGCATTCTTGAACCCCCTCTTTGACCTTCTCGGCCAGTTTGTTCAGGTGCATGTTGCAGGTGTTTCCCTCGTACCAGACGCTGGCGATGCCCACCTGGGCCTTGTTCATGTCGGCCTCAGTCAGCCCCGTGCCGTAAAGCATCGCCTGCGAAGCCCCCTGCGAACGGGGCTGCGTGATCCGGCAACTGAATTTGTTGAGCATGGTCGAGTGCGCTGCGGTGGTCATCCCGTGGTCCTGTTCGTCGAAAAGATCGCTGGTTGAACCTCGAATCTTTGAATGTGGCAGGTGGATCGGAATTCGTCAACCGGTGCCGCTTGCAGGCCCGACTCCGGGGGTGCGTCCCTATGAACTTTACCGATTCTTCTGATTGCGTTGGTTGCATAGCATGGAGCGTCCAGCTAAACTGCACGCGCGTTGGAAAGCCGGGGTTTCTCTCGCGACGATCGGGTCGTTCGCCGCCTGTCACTTCCGTCATAACCCGTTCTTGAGGGTACAAATGCAAGGGACCCGCTCTCGGGAGGGAGTTTACCGGGAGCGACTGAATTCTGCGGGTCGATAATTCCAGGAAGTCACGGACGACTGATTGTGCATCTTATTCCAGTCGAACTCGTGCGGCCAATGCGGGCGCCGGGAGTCTCGGGCCAGGGTTGTCGACATCAACACGTCACAACGGATGTTTACCAACGGAGCATGGACAATGATTTGCAGTCGCAATTTTCCGGGGCTGAAGAAGTTGGCTTTTTCTCGGTGTGTGTGGGGTGTGGTTCTGTCGGGCGTGCTGATATCGGGAAGCTGCTGGCTGAGCGCCGCGGATGAGGCCCCCTCGACGGGGCTGCGCGGGATCCTGCCGAATGCTGCGCCGTCCGACCTGACGGCGACCATCGCCGAACTCCCCGACAACTGGAAAGACTGGGGCACAGCGGTCAGCGCCGAACTGGCGACATTGTATGAGAAAGAAGGGGTGGATGTGGCGGGACAGCGGGCTGCGATCGCCGCCTTGCGCGGGCGGCAGGCGACCGTCGCGAAACACGCCGCGGATCCCCGTTACCGCCCGATCCTGAATCAACTGGTCTCGCTGTCCGGGGGACTGAAGCGGCGGCTGGACACGGCCTCAGCGGCGCTCGACACGCTCGAGCGCGGACCCGAGATCCGCGGACAGAAGATCAGCAGCGCCCGCCAGCCGGTCATTGACGCCGCTCGGAACCTCGAGAACTACCTCGTTTCCATCCGCAACGGCGCGGGGTGGTCGAAATACCTGCAGGTGAGCGAAGTCCGCGGGGCCGTCGCCGGCAGCGACCCCGACAAGACGGCCGCGACGCTCTCTGCCGTCCAGAAGAAGCTGGCCGAAAAAGGAAGCTTGGCCGACGCGAAGGCGCGGGATTTTCTGGCGCGGCCGCAGTTCGCGGCTTACGAACAGGCCATCGGCGCGTATCTCACCGCCGTCGCGGCGCCCGCCGTTCCGGGCAACAATCCCGAGCTGCGCAAGAATCTGGCCGAACTCGTGGGAGCGCTGGAACAGTACGAAGAGACGCACGCCAGCGCGGCGTCGGCCGCGGTGCGAAAGGCCTTCGATGCCGTCCGCGGGACATCTCCCGACGGGGGCGACGCTTTCTCCAGGGCGCTGCGGAACAACTACTTCAATTACAACGTGCGGGTCGTCGCCAGCGAGGGGTTCCTGAACAAATTCGTCGGTCAATCGCGCAACGAGGCCGGACCGGTGCGGGACTTTATTCTGGGTGCCGATGTTTACGGAAATCAGACGACCCACACCGACGTCAGCATCGATCTCATTCCCAGCGGCCGCACCGCCCAGTTCGACCTCGTTGCGCGCGGCGCCGTCGCCTCGAACACGCAGGGAATCACTGATCAGGCGACCGTGTACACGTCGGGCAATCATTACTTTACCGCCGCGAAGCGGATCTTCTTCGACGGTGAGAAGTTCTGGACGCAGCCGGGGCGGATCGGCGTCAGCGCCAACAACACCACCACCGGAGCCGACACAAACATCAACATCCCGTTCTTCCGTGGCTTCGCCGACCGCATCGCGGTGCGGAGGGCTGAGGGGCTGCGCGGCGAATCCGAAGCGATTGCCGCCAGCCGGGTCCAGGATCGGGTGCTGCCCCAGTTCAATTCCGAGGTCGACAAGGAATTCGGCCCCAATGGGAAAACGAATTCGCAGGTTGGCACGTCGCTCAATGCGCTGCGGGAGCTGAACCTGTACCCCGACGCCAAGTCGTGGAGCACGACCGACACCGAGCTGAAACTCGCCAGCCGCCTGATGACTTCGACCGAACTGGGGGGCGGCGAGCCCAGCCCGGCCCTCGTTCTGGGACGCGGCGCGACGATCCTGCTGCATGAGAGCGCGATGAACAACGCCGCCGACCGGCTGGAGCTGGCCGGCAAGACGATGACCGAAGACGAGGTGCAGGCCAAGCTGGAGTCGAATTTCAGCAAGCTGCTCGACCGGGAAGTGAAGTTCAAGAGGAAGGAGAAGACGGAAACGACGGAAGAAGACACCATCAGGACCTTCGTCTTCGACAAGGCCGATCCGATCCGCGTTGCGGCGGAGAACGGAACGCTGACGGTGACCCTGCGGGCCGGTTTCCAGCAGGAAGGAAAAGAGGACATTCCCACGCAGATCGTCACGGTCCCCGTGACGTTCTCGGTGGACGCCAAAAACGTCGTGATCGAGCCGGGTGACGTGTCGGTTGCGGCAGCCGAGCCGCCCGAGAGCGCCGCCAAGCAACTGACCCGCGCCGGCGTGATCAAGAAAAAGATCACGAGCGCGTTTCCGCGCACCGAGGTCGACCGGGTCAGATACGTGACGCGCGAGAAGAAGAAAGTGCTGGTCGCCGTGACGCGGATCCGCGCCCTCGATGGCTGGCTGAGCATCACGGTGGAGTAGGCCTGGCCAACCGGCCCCGCCCGGCAGGCGGGGCCGGCATCGGTTTTTTTGCCGGCCGGGATGGGATAAACTGAAGGGATGCCCGATCCCCGTTCTGAGGCCGCTCCCGTCCCCGCACGGCTCCGCCCGTGGCTGAACCGGGCGGTCGCCGCCGGCGCTTCCGACCTGCACCTGATCGCCGGGTATCCGCCGGTGATGCGCCTGCACGGCGA
>JBLMWR010000175.1:0-4195 GCA_050257335.1 Deltaproteobacteria bacterium
GGGGGGGGGGGGGGGGGGGGAGCCAGTAGACGCTCTCCCCCCCACCCCCCCGGCCCTCCCCCACGAGGGGGGAGGGAGACGAAAGATTGGCAGGTGGGCGCTGTCGGAAACGCCCCCATCGACGGGCGCGCGTTGACCGCGAGGGCTTCAGGTTGACGAATTGCAAATTGAAAATTGAAAATTGCGAATTGCCAACCGGGGCGTGCCGCGCAGCGGCACGCCTCCTTCCCCCCCTTCGCAAGGGGGGGGGAGGGGGGGTCGCGCCGCGCGTCTCCCGACTTCCAATCGCTCATCCGACCCTCATTCATGGCTGTCGATCTCAACAGTTCCGCGATGGCCCTCAGGCGAAGCCTGAACGCGGCCAGACCGCTTTTGGAACGAAGGACAAAACGAATTTAACCGCGGATGACGCGGATACGCGCGGATGTGCCGATTCACCTTGTTCGTATTTATCCGCGCGTATCCACGTTGTCCGCGGTCCCCTTTTTTTATTCATTCGCGCTTCGGATTTCTTTAGTCATTCGTCATTCATCATTCGACATTAACGCATTTTTGCCCCAACCCGCCTTGTCAGCGGACCGTGATCCCTCCCGGACGCCGCTGGAAATACCACCATTCCACGAGCAAAAGCAGAAAACCCGCGGCGGCCAGCTCGGGCCACAGGGGATGGTCCGTGCGGAGCAGTTCCCCCGCCGCGCCGACCGACAGTTCGCGGAACTGCAACTGATCGACGCTCGCCAGGGACGTCTCCGAAAATGTGAGGAGGCTGGCCCCCATCGACGCCACCGTGGTTCCTCCCTCGCGGATCGTATACCGGCCGATGGCCGGGGCCGCCACGCCCGCCAGCACGCCGTCGCCCGACGAGCGCACTTCCGAGACCGATCCGTCGGGGGCCTCGACCCTGTAAATCGTGTCGGGCTTCAGGCTTCGCGGCGGCAGGACCCCTGTCTGTTCGCCGCGGACTTCCGAAAGCCCGGCCTTCTGCATGGCGATCTGCACGGCGTTCGACACCAGAATCGGGAAGCCGACGCGATAGGGAAGCGTCGAGCGGTCGGTGTGGAACAGGAAATAATGCTCGGTGCGGCCGCCGGTTTCCTTCCGCAACAGCAGCGGCCCGGTTCGCCCGTGCGCCAGGATCTCGTAACCCAGCTCTTCGAAGTCGCGGTCGCGCACCCCCTCGGCCGATACAGGCCGGTCGGCAATCTGCACGTCGGTGAGCAGCACGTGCTGCAACAGGGGCGCGCTCCGCTGCCAGTCGACGACCTGCGCCAACGAATCGTCGATCCGCAGGAGCTTTGCCACGTCGTCGGGGAGAACGCCCACGAAGACGAAGCTGCCGGCTTCGAGCTCGGCGTCGCTCTTGCGGTCGGTGATCACCAGATCGTAGCTGGCCGCGGTTGATTCCCCTTCGTCGGGCGGATACAGAATCACGTTCTTGAGGCCCCGCAGCGCGTGCCGGTACGAATCGAGCTCGACCGGACAGAAGACCGCCAGATCGCGACCCGCGGGGAGGTCGAGGTAAGCGACGTTATCGGAGTCGAGGGCGTCGATGCCGCTCGGTTTCAGCCGCACTTCCAGCATGCCCGGTCCGGCGGCGTCGGCGGGAAAAACGATCCGCTGCGACTGGCCGGCCTCCAGCGAAATCTGTTCGCTCGCCAGCTCCTTGCCGTTCTGCGACAGAATGACGTTCGCTGAAACCGGCCCCTCGTTCGTTCCCTTCTTGGGCCGGGAACCTTCGATCCGCACGAAAACGTCCCAGCGGTCCTCGCCCCGGCGGGCGTTGAGGGCCGTGATGCCGATGTTCCGCCCGGCCGGCGGAAGCTTCTGAAAATTCAACTGGAACGGCAGCTCGAAGTCGATCTCGGGGGGGACGTTGCCGTCGGTGTACAGCACGACCGTCTTGATTTCGACGGTGCGGGCCATGGCCTGCGCCATCCGCAGCGCATCTTCGAGCCGGCTGGCGACCTGCGAGACTTCGAGCTGATCGAGGGCGTCGCGCAGCACGCGCTGGTTGTTGGTGAACTCGGTCAGCCGCCGGGCGGTGGACGACACGGCGACCAGGCACAGCTTCTGGTTCGGGAGGAGGTCGTCGATGAGCTTGCGGACCTCCTGTCTGGCCCGGTCCAGTCGCGACTGGCCGGTTTCGTCGACGGCGGCCATGCTGGCGGAGGTGTCGATGAGCACGGGGAGGTGATCGGCCTGGTCCGCTCCGGCCGGAATGAAGGGCTGCATGGCCGCCAGAACCAGGCACACGAGGAGCAGGACCTGCAGGAGCAGCAGCAGATTGCGCTTGAAGCGCTGGAACGGCGAATTGACCCGCTGGTCGTTGAGCACGCTGCGCCACAGCGCCAGCGAAGGGACCTCCATTCGCGGGCGCTTGAGCTTCAGAAAGTAGAAGATCACGAGCGGCACCAGCAGCAGGAAGAGCCAGGCCCAGCGGGAGACCAGGAACGGCCACCACCCTCTCATCGCACCCACCCCTTTCGCCGCAAGAGGTCGAACAACACCCACTCCAGAGGATCGCGGGACGAGATCGAAAGGAACCGTCCCGATCGCTGCCGGCACAGAAGGCCCAGCTCCTCTTCCAGCGCCGCGCGGTGTTCTTCGTAGATCCCCAAAAGGTCGCCGGCGGACGTGACGTCGACCGTCCGCCCCGATTCGCAATCGACCAGGCGCACGTCGCCAGTCAGTTCGGGGTTGATTTCGCCGGGGGCCAGAATCTGCACGCCGAAGACCTCCAGGTCGGCGCTGTAGAGCATGTTGAAGGGGCGTTCGAGATCGCCGAAAGTCAGGAAATCGGAGAGGACGACGGCGATGCCGCGGCCGCGGTGCCGGCGGAGCACCGCCTCGACCGCCTGCTCGATGGGGAAATCGCCGCCACCTTCGATCTTTTCGAGAAACTCGAAAAGCCGGCGCCGGCTGACGCGGCCGGAGCAGGGGGGGAGAAACAGCGGCTCTTTGCCGGCATGGTTGCAGACGAACGAGCTGACCCGCTCGACGTTCATGAGGCCCATCAAGCCGAACGCCGCCGCGAGCTGCCTGGCCCGTTCGAACTTCCCCTCGAACTGCATCGACGACGAAGCGTCGACGATCGACACGACGTGCAGCTCTTCTTCGTGCCGGTACAGCTTGACGTACGGCCGTTCCAGCCGCGCGAAGATGTTCCAGTCGACGTACCGCACGTCGTCGCCGGCGACGTAGTCGCGGTAGTCGGCGAATTCGGTGCTGGCCCCCCCCTTGCCGGCATGATGTTCCCCCCGGCTGCGGTTGGTGAGCCGTCGCCGCGGCAAGAGCCACATCTTCTCGAGCCGCGCGAGCACGTCGTTCTCGAGTAACGTCGTAAATTTGGCTGGGGTGGAAAGAATTTCCATTTGAACCGCCAAGTCGTCCGGTGAATCGTGTATTACCGACTAAGAATAAAGGAAGCGCTCGCCGCGGAAATCGTGGATCCGTGCGGATAAATACGATTGACCGCCGAAGTGCTTATCCGCGGCCATCCGCGGTTTTCCAATTCGTCAAAGCATTCCTCCCGACGCCGTCTGATTCAAGCATTCAAAAAAGTTCTTCAGAACCGCGGATTTCGCGGATACGCGCGGATAAGTACGATTGACCTCCGATGTGTTTATCCGCGGCCATCCGCGTCATCCGCGGTCCTCATTTCTGCTCTCCGGGCTCTCCCCGCTCAGCGGGCGCGCCACTCCGCACCACCCGCTTCCACCGCAGTCTCGCAAATTTGAAATTGATGAGCAGCGCGAGTTGCAAGTTCGTAATGGCCAGATAACTGATCATCTTCGCGGTGTGGTCATCGACAAACCCTTCGACGACTTTCGTATCGACGATGACCTTTTTCTCAACTATCAAATCGGGCTTCAGTTTTCCGACTTCTCTGCCAAGATACCTAACCACGAATTCGTCCTGTTGATCGACCTTGAGGCCAAGGTTCGTCAATTCGATGACCAGCGCGTTCTCGTAAATCTTCTCGTTCATTCCGGGACCAAGCGTGTTGAGCACCTTCATCGCGGCCCCGATGATCTGTTCGCTCAACTCGCGATGGATCAAGTCGTCGCTGATATTCATGTTCAAGGCCCGCAAGAAAACGGAAATAACACCGCGGATTTCGCGGATACGCGCGGATGATTAGGATTGACCCGCATCGTGCTTATCCGCGGTCATCCGCGTCATCCGCGGTTTTCCA
>JBLMWR010000176.1:0-5930 GCA_050257335.1 Deltaproteobacteria bacterium
ACTGAAATGCGGACGCGAGGCGAGATCGACCGGCTCGCGGACGCGCTGCAGGCTTAGCGCGCTTCGATTCGTTCATTGTCATTCAATTCTGCCGGAGCAGCTCGTTACGTCATGCGAAACACACAGGCCACGCAGCTTCTGTTCGAATTGTCCCAGCCGGGCCGGCGGGGGGCGGTTTTTCCCGCCAGCGACGTCCCCACGCGGCCGCTCGACGAGCTGCTTCCGGCGAAATATCGGGCCGATAAGGCGCCCGAACTTCCCGAACTGACGGAACCCGAAGTGATCCGCCATTTCGTCAACCTGTCGACGAAGAACATGTCGGTGGACACGCATTTTTATCCGCTGGGGAGTTGTACGATGAAGTACAACCCCAAACGGCATGAGCGGCTCGCGGGGCTGGCAGGCATCGTTGATCTGCATCCCAATCAGGCCGACGAGCAGGCCCAGGGGATGCTCGAGCTGCTGTACACGATGCAGGAGATGCTGGCCGAGATTGCCGGGCTGCCGGCTGTTTCACTCCAGCCCGCCGCCGGCGCCCAGGGCGAATTTACGTCGCTGCTGGTCGCTTCGGCCTATTTTCGCGACAGGGGAGAGCGGCGGACCAAGGTGCTGTTTCCCAACAGCGCTCACGGCACGAACCCCGCCAGCGCGGCGCTGGCGGGCTTCGAATGCGTTCAGCTTGGCAGCACGCCGCAGGGCTTCGTCGATCTGGCCGAGCTGCAAATGCACCTCGACGAATCGACCGCCGTCTTCATGGTGACGAACCCCAACACGCTGGGGATGTTCGAGCGCGAGATTCCGCGGATCGCGCAGCTCGTGCACGACGTCGGGGGGCTGGTCTACATCGACGGGGCGAATATGAACGCCATCGCCGGCATCGCCCGACCGGGAAATTTCGGCGGCGACATGATGCATTACAACGTGCACAAGACGTTTACCGGGCCCCACGGGGCAGGGGGGCCCGGTTCCGGGCCGATTGCCGTCCGAGATTTTCTGGCCGACTTTCTTCCCGGCCCGGTCGTCACGCGGCACACGGATGCCGCGGGAAAAACGACGTACCGTTCGACGGCCCCCGCGAAGTCGATCGGCCGCGTGCGCAGCTTCTTCGGCAATGTGGGGATCCTCGTGCGCGGTTATTGCTACCTACGGACGCTCGGCGCCGCAGGCGTGCGGGCAATGAGCGAGAACGCCGTCCTGAACGCGAACTACCTGCTGGCGAAGTTGAAGGAAGTGCTGCCGGTGCCGCAGGGGGACCGCTGCATGCACGAGTTTGTCGCCTCGGCGAAGGTGCTCAAAGACGCGCGTGGAATCTCGGCGATGGACATTGCCAAGCGGCTGCTCGATTTCGGGTTTCACGCGCCGACGGTTTATTTTCCGCTGGTCGTGGCCGAAGCGCTGATGATTGAGCCGACCGAAACCGAATCGCGGGAGACGCTCGACGCCTTCGCCGAGGCGATCCGCCGGATCGTCGCCGAGGAGCCCGCCCAATTGCATCTGGCCCCGTACAATACGCCCATCAGCCGCCCCGACGACGTGCGGGCGGCCAGACATCCCATTCTAAAGTGGAACCCATGACGACCGACATGCTGACGAAAGTGCAGGAGCAAAAGAAGGCCATCCGCGAGCAGGCGCACGAGAATCGGCGCCGCCAGGAGAATAAGGAAGAGCTGAGCCGGGTGATCTGCGAGAAGTTCGTGTCACTCCCCGAATATGCTGCTGCCCGCACCGTGATGTTCTACGTCGACGTCCGGACCGAGGTCCGCACGCGCGACTACCTGGCGACGGCACTGACGCACGGCAAAAGAATCGTCGTCCCGTGGTGCAATGACCGGGGTGAACTGGAACTGTTCTGGCTCAAGAGCATGGACGATCTGGCGATCGGGATGTACAAGATCCTCGAGCCGAAACCCGACCTGCGGAATCTCCCCGACCGGCAGGTTCCGGTTGCTGAACTCGATCTGATCATGGTTCCCGGCGTCGCATTCACGCGCGAGGGAGCCCGGATGGGGCACGGCAAGGGATATTACGACAAGCTCCTCGAACACGCCCGTCCCGACGCGCCGCTGGTCGCGCTCGCCTTCGAATGCCAGCTCTTTCCGGAAATCCCCACGCAGTCGCACGATGTTTTCATGGACAAGATCATCACGGAGACGGCGATCTATGAAGGGCGCGG
This sequence comes from Deltaproteobacteria bacterium, assembly GCA_050257335.1. Classification (GTDB taxonomy): domain Bacteria; phylum Planctomycetota; class Planctomycetia; order Planctomycetales; family Planctomycetaceae; genus JACQFH01. Next base: position 2,174 of record JBLMWR010000176.1, read on the forward strand.
GAGGACGAGCGAGCTTTGAGGCCAGGTTTCCCCAAACCCATGGGCCGTGTCCCGTCGGTGCTGTTCCATTTCGGATCTCGCATTTCCGATTCACGGGTGCATGGTTTCGTCATTTGTTAGACATTGGTCATTCCCGCCGTGGGCCTCTGAATCGTGCCTGATATTTCCGCGCCCCCCGCGATCGTCGACGACACGTACGCCGAAGCGTTCCGCAGTATTTACGCCGAGTTTCTGATCACTGCCCGCGATCGGAAATGGCTCGACCATGCCGTCGCCAGTTGCACGGGGAACGCTTCCAGCACGATCTTGTGCGACTGCGAGGCCGGGCTCGATCGGTACGTCAGTCCCGGAGGGGACGAATCGTTCGCCACCCCCGATGGCCGGCCGGGGGCCCTCGTGCAGATGCACGTGCCGCGCTTTCGCAAAGACCGCGTGGCAGCCCTCGAACGGTCGCTGCTGGTGCGCATCAGCCAGAACGTGCTGACTTGCCCGACGGCCGCCTGTTTCAATTTGCTCGACACCGATCCGTACTTGAAACTCGGCCGCAAGATCGCCTTTTTTGGCGACGGCTGGCAGTACCGCGACGTGCGGTTCGGTCGCAAAGTCTGGGTCATCCCGATTCTGGGAGGCGAATTCTGTCTCGACCGGCGGTTCGGGTTCCGCGACGGGCTGATGGGGGGCAACCTCTGGTTTATGGGCCGCGACATCGACTCGGCCGTGCTGGCGGCCGAACGCGCCCAGGGAGCCGCCGCAAAAGCTCCCGGCGTCATCACGCCATTTCCCGGAGGGGTCGCCGCCAGTGGTTCGAAGGCCGGAAGCAAATACAAGTTCTCGATCGCCAGCACGTACGAAAAATTTTGTCCGACCCTGAAAGAAAAGCTCGGCGATCGGTCGGGAGTGCCGGACGGCGTGGGGTCGATCATGGAAATCATCATCAACGGCCGCGACCTGGCGAGCATCGTCGCCGCGACGCAGGCGGCGATCGCCGCGGCGGTCAACACGCCGGGGCTGGTAAAAATCTCCGCCGGCAACTATGGCGGCCGCCTGGGTAAGAGCTTCATCTACCTGCATCCCGAGAAGCAGCCGGCAGGTACGTCAGGCTTATAGCCTGCCTGCACTGCCCGTTTGAAACCACATTGCGGAAAAAAAGAGCCAACGTGCCTGCGAGCACTCATTGGGCGACTTTGGCGCGCCAGGCGCTGAAGGCTGGTCCGTCGGCCTGCAACCCTGGTGGGACGTTCGAACCCGCATGGCTGTCAGGCTATAAGCCTGACGTACATGCCGGCTGAAGCCGGGACTACGAACATACGAACGCGCCGCCGCCGGGGGTGGCGATGGTCAGAATGTCGCCGGCGGCGACGGTGATCTGGACTTTGCCGCCGAGGTCTTCGATGGCCTGGCTGCCGGCGCGTTGAAGCGTATTCTGACCGCGGGCCCCCGGAGTGCCGCCGTTGAGGCCGAAGGGAGCGTATTGGCCGCGGCGCTCGGAGAGGATGGAGACGCGCAGGGGGCGGAGGAATTCGATCCGGCGGATCACGCCGTCGCCGCCGCGGTGCTCGTGTCGCCGTTCACCCGCCCCCTCCAGCTCCCCCTTGCCAAGGGGAGGAGACATCGATTTGCCTTCTCGGGCCATCGTGCCGGTCCGCCCTCCCGAGCCGCGGCGGATGGAGAATTCGTGGACACGCACCGGGTAGCGGCGTTCGATGACTTCGGGATCGGTGAGGCGGGTGTTGGTCATGTGCGTGTGCACGGCGTCGGCGCCATCGGCGTCGCGCGTGGCCCCCGAGCCGCCGCAGATCGTTTCGTAATAGCCGAACGTGTCGTCGCCGAATGTGAGATTGTTCATCGTCCCCTGACTGGCGGCGGCGACACCCAGCGCACCGAGCAGCACGTCAACGACCCGCTGCGACGTTTCGACGTTGCCCCCCACGATCGCCGCGCATTTCGCCGGGTCGTCGTGCTCGGGAGGGTTCAGCAGGCATTCGGGGAGGATGATCTTCACAGGCGCGAGAACGCCGCTGTTGAGCGGAATGTCTTCGTTGATGAGGCAGCGGAAGACGTAGAGGACGGCGGCGGAGACGATGGCGCGGTTGGCGTTGAGGTTGTAGCCGCCCATCGGAGGCGCGCCGCCGGCGTCCGGCGAGCGGCCGCCGTAAGCAAGCTGGTTCGATGCCTGTTCACCGACCTCCCCTGACCCCCCCTTGTGAAGGGGGGGACGGACGGGTGGGGCGTCGTGGCGGGGGGGCGCCGATCGCCGTTCACCCGACCCCCCGTTGCTAAGGGGGGACGCGGCTGGGAGCCTTTCGTTGCTACCGGTGGGTGAGGTGGATGGTTTGTCGGGGGCGAGGATGACGGCGCCGGTGCCGGTGAAATCGACGGTGGCGGTGTCGTGGCTGATCGTGATGGTGACGGCAATTGGCGACCCGCCGTCGAGATGGTCGGTGAAATGGTAAGTGCCGTCGGGAATGACCGCCAGCGCGAGGCGCATCTTCCGCTCGGCGGCGTCCTGAATGTGCTGCATGTAAGCTTGCACGACGGGGAGCGTGTAGCGCTCCACCAGTTCTCGCAGTCGCAGCACTCCGCTGTTGTTCGCCGCCACCTGCGCCGAAACGTCGGCCAGGTTGTCGCGCACCGCGCGCGTGGGGTAGAGTCCGGAAAGCAGCATTACCCGCAGTTCGGCTTCGCGCGAGCGACCGGCGTCCACCAGCTTGAAATTGCGGATCAGCACGCCCTCTTCGGCCAGGTTGCGGGAAAACGGCGGCATGCTCCCCGGGACGATCCCGCCGATCTCGGCGTGATGCGCGCGGCTGGCGGTAAAGAAGATCAGCTCGCGCGTCTTCTCGTCGTGAACCGGGGTGATGACGGTGACGTCGGGCAAATGCGAACCGCCGCGGTATGGGTCGTTGGTGACGAAGACGTCTCCGGGCTCGATCTGCGGATTGTCGGCGATGATGCGCCTCACCGTTTCTCCCATCGCTCCCAGATGGACAGGGATGTGCGGGGCATTGACGACCAGGCCCCCGGACGGCGAAAAGATCGCGCAACTGAAGTCGAGCCGCTCCTTGACGTTCGTTGAAAACGACGTTCGCTGCAGCGTCACCCCCATCTGCTCCCCGATCGAGGCGAAGAGGTTGTTGAAGATTTCGAGCATGACCGGATCGGCGGTCGTGGAGATTTCTCGGCGCGCCGCGCCGCCCGTGTCGGTCATGACGATCTCGCCGCGCGAGAGGATCGTTGAGGTGAACCCCGGCTCGACGACGACGGTTGAAGTCGGCTCGCAGAGAATCGCTGGACCTTCGATTTCGTCCCCCGCGTGGAGATTCTCGCGAGAATAGACTCCGGTCTCGTGCGGCCGGCCGTCGAACCAGGTGGTCGTCGTTTCCGACGGGGCAGGACGGCGATTCACCATCTCCCTTGTTGCATCGGGCGGGTCGGGAGTGCGGCCAACGACCTCGACGCGGGCGGCGACGATTTCGATGCCGCGCCCGGAGTGCTTGTATCCATAAAGCTGCTGGTGCAGCTCCTCGTAGCGTGCCGCGTAGTTTCCATCGGCGGGGGAGGGAACGTTGATCGTGGCTTCGATTCCCTGATAGCGCAAATCGAGCGACCGATTCGGGGGTGCGATCGCATCCACTGGGAGGCCTTCCGCGACGACCTCGGCACGGGCCCGCGATTCGAGTTGCTGGAAGACTGGTTCCAGATTGGCGAGCTGCTCGGGAGACCACGGGCGGAGCACAGCCTGCTCACCGAAGCGGCG
>JBLMWR010000177.1:0-2961 GCA_050257335.1 Deltaproteobacteria bacterium
CGAACATCAGACCACGCCGATGTGCCAGCTCCGCGCCCTGTACAGGTCGTCCCCGAACCTCTGGGCTGAATATTGGCACCGAATGGCTGGGAAAAACTACCTACGAATCTGACGCACACACTGATGGTACCTATTGCGTCTCGAACGCGTTTTTGCGCTGCTGAGGAAAAGAAGACAAAAGGACTCACGCAAAGGCGCAAAGGTCGTCCGCCGAACCGCATACCTTTGGGAGCAGCGGGCCCTCCGAAATCCCGGGTGAATGGAATTCTTTGCGCCTTTGCGTGATAATCTCTTCGTCCTTCAAATTTGGTTCCGGGCTGATGCCGCGATAAATCATCGACGGGTCCTCTGCAGGACCGGAAGCAGGGGGTTGGACGACCGATACGATTCACGCATCCAGCGACGACGTTCGCGCGCCTGGGTCCAGGGAAGCAGGTTTCATTTCGAAAGTACACTTCACCCGGATACCGGCGGGATAAACCGCGCCGGCTCGCTGCGGCGAGCGACGGGGGGCGCGCTGGCGCCAGCTCGCGACTGCGATTCATCTTCTCGGATGCTTCTTGAAGAACTCCCACATCTCGTCGTTGGCGGAGATGTTTTTGGTGGACTTGCCGAGATAGAGGAGTGCCGGCTGCCGGCCCGGCCAGGTGTGGCCGGCACCGGTGATTTCGATGAGCACCACCTCGCTCCCGTTTTTGCCCCCGCCCCACGTCTTGCGCGTCACCTTCGTTCCGTCTTCGACCTTCGCCTTCTCCTCGGTGACGACCGGCTCAGCCCGGCATCCGTTGGCCTTGACCCAGCGGCCGATCGAATGCTCGACCGAATGGAACTCGGTCTGCGACAGGCTCCGCTCGCCGCGCCCTCCCTTGAACGGGGCGAATTTGTCGTCGGTGCCGTGAAAGTGAAGCACCGGCACGGGACGCTTCGGATGGCATTCCGTTTTCCCCATCGGGCCGGCGACGGGGGCCACGGCAGCAATCCGATCCGACAGCTCGTCGGCCAGAAGGTACGTCATGATCGCGCCGTTCGACATGCCGGTGGCATAGACACGAGCGGCATCGACCTTCGCGACCTTTTCCAGGTCGTCGAGGAGCTTCCGCACAAACTCGACGTCATCGACCTTCTCGTGCTGGGCGTAGCCGCAGCAGTTGCCGCCGTTCCAGGTGAGTAACTGCTCGGTCCGGCCAGTGACGTTCGGATAGACGACCAGAAATCCATCCACCTCCGCCTTGTCGGTCAGGCCGCAGAAATGCTCCATCTGCAGGGCGTTACTCCCGCCCCCGTGAAAGGCGAGGATGACGGGAACCGGTTTCTTTCCGTCGTACGAGCGCGGCACGTGGAGCAGATAATTTCGCTGCCGGTCGTTGACGACCAGCGTGCGGGTGTGATCGCCGGGAGTCAGGGGGGTGTCGGATTGCGTCATGATGGCGAGGAGGGAAAGAGTCAGAAACATTCAATTCGCGCCTCTTGTCAATTTACGCCGTATTACGCTTGCGGTTTCGCCGCGTCCGTCGAATCACAATGCTCGCAGCAGCCTCCCGAGGTCGTCAAAGAGCGCTTCGAGACAGAGCGGGATCGCGACATTGGAGTCGATGTGCTGCTCGGCGGCCAGGCAGCGTTCGATAAGCGCTATGAGGCGGTCGCTGGCATCGACACCCTGTTCGCCGAGCCGCTCGATGAATTTTCGCACCTGCGGGATCTCGATCGCGTCGCCGGTGTCGCCACGGGTGATGGCCAGGAGTGCCTGACGGAAGAATTCGACGCAGAAGCGGATCATCCAGCCGGCGTATTCGCGCTGCGAAGATTTCTCGGAGCCGGCCGGTTCCAGGCATTCGATCATGCGGGCGGCGGTTTGCGCGCTGCCGAAGGGGTGGGCCGCCAGCAGATTGTAGAGTTCCTCACGCAGCGCGCGGAGTTGCGGGTCGAGCAACTGGCGGGCCGCGTCGAGGCTCCCGCCAGACAGCCCCGCCGCCTGCGCCGCTTCGCGTTCGTCGGCCGTCACCCCTTCGCGAAGGAGCAGCTCTCGCACGTCGGCGATGCTCAGCGGCTGAAAGGCGAGAATCTGGCACCGCGAGCGGATGGTCGGCAGCAGCAGATCGGCGCTGGTGGCAATGAGAATGAGCACCGAATTCGGGGGGGGTTCTTCCAGGGTCTTCAGCAACGCATTAGCCGATTCGACGCGAAGACAGTCCGCGTCGTCGATGATGGCCACTCGCCGCCGGCCCGACATGGGCTTGAGTGAAATGTCGTAGCACAGCCCTTCTTTGCCGCGCGTTTCGCCCTCTCCGATGAACTGGTGTATCAGCAGTTCCCGTTTCCCCTCGAGGAGACCGACGGCGAGCAGGTCGGGATGCGTTCCGGCGTCAATCTGCCGGCAGCTCGGGCATTGGCCGCATGATTCCAGCTCGGCGTCGGTGTGATTCTCACACAAGAGGCACTTCGCCAGCTCGACAGCGAAACGTTTCTTGCCGATTCCGGAGGACCCGACGAAGGCATAAGCGTGCGCGAGCCGGCCCTGCGCGCCGCTGGCGCGCAGCCTTTCAATTTGCCCGGCATGACCGAGAAGAGCGTCCCACGACATGCCCTTGAAGATATGGAATGCGGGGCCGTCCAGCCAGCGTGGGGTTTGGCAAAGTAGCAGGCACGCTCCGACGCTGCGAATTTTAGTTTGCGGCATTGCCGGCCGCTTCCCGTAGGGCGGGCTTCTTCAGCCCGCCCGTCGCCCCGTCCCTGAAATATGCTCGTCAATTTCGGCTGACGATCGCCGTACGGCTCTCGCGCTTCTCAGCCAGGGCTTGCGTTTCACGTTCGGCACGGGCGGGCTGACGAAGCCCGCCCCACAATTTTTCACAGCCTCTCCGCGTGCCGTGGCGTCTTTTGGGAGGCAAATAACAAATCGAGCGATGCACGGATTGCACAACGTGAGGCGCGGCTGCGGCACGCGGAGCGTGCCTGCTACTT
>JBLMWR010000178.1:0-2586 GCA_050257335.1 Deltaproteobacteria bacterium
CGCGTGGATGGCACGCCCTGAGTCAAAAACGAAGGGCGTGCCACCCACGCGCGACACGCGCCCCGCAGGCGGGGCGGCCAAACACCTTTATTTCGCCGCGACTTTCCCGATCTGCTCACGCAGGTACGCCTCGATGAAGGGTTTGAGGTCGCCATCGAGGACGCGGCCGGGATTGTTTGAGACGCACAGCGTGCGGTGGTCTTTCACGCGCTGCGTGGGATTGAGCTCGTAAGTACGGATCGTCCCGCCGCCGAAGCCGATCTTGGACTTTTCGCCGCGCTTGGCCGCCAGCTCGGCGTCGCGCTTGTCCTTTTCAATCTGGTACAGCTTGGCGACCAGCATCTTGCGGGCGATGGCCCGGTTCTTGTGCTGGCTCCGCTCGTTCTGGCACTGCACGACGGTATTGGTCGCCAGATGCGTCAGGCGGATCGCCGACGAAGTCTTGTTGACCTTCTGCCCGCCGGCGCCGCTGGCCCGGAAGACGTCTTCCCGAACATCCTTGTCCCAGTCGATCTCGATCGGCGTATCGTCGTTCAATTCGGGAACGAGGTCGATGGCGGCAAAGGAGGTCTGCCGGCGGCCGGCCGCGTCGAAGGGGCTGATGCGGATCAGGCGGTGGACCCCCACTTCTCCCTTGAGATGGCCGAACGCGTAGTCTCCGCGGATCGCAATGGTCGCGCTGCGGATGCCCGCTTCCTCGGCCTCCGACATGTCGAGCATTTCGGTGGCAAAACCGTTGTCCTCGGCCCAACGCTGGTACATGCGCAAGAGCATCGCCGCAAAGTCCGAGGCGTCGGTCCCCCCTTCCCCCGCCTGGACGCTCAAATAGGCGCCGCAAACGTCTTCGGGTTTCGAGAGCATGGCCTGCAGCTCGACGGCGGCCAGGCGCCCGGCGAGCGCCTCGGCGGACTGGACCAGTTCGCGGGTGCTGTCCCCCGTCTTGTCTTCGGCGGCGAATTCCATGAGGACCGCCAGATCGTCGCCGGCCGACTGCAGTTCCTTGAGCGGCTTGATCTCGAGGGTCAGCCGCCGCATCTGCGCGACGCTCTCCTGGGCCGCCGGGGGATTGTCCCAGAAGCCGGGGGCCGCCATCTGATCGTTAATCGCCGCCGCGCGTGCCTGCTTGCCGGAGAGGTCAAAGAGAGTCCTGTAAATGCTTGATCCGCGTGATCAGATCCTGGCATTTTTCACGCAACTCGTGATCCATCGCTCTGCTCTCCCGGCAATTCCTTCAAAACGGACGTTTCAGCACCGGCGGAATTATAGCGGCAGTGTTCGCTGGCGACTACTGCGAGCGGGGGATCAGAAGGCCGATGCCGGAGTACTGAAAGCCCATTCGCTGCATGTCGGCGGGGTCGTACAGGTTGCGGCCGTCGAAGATGACCGGCTGCCGCATCGTCTTGCGCATCAGCTCAAAATTCGCGTTGCGGAACTCATTCCATTCGGTGACGATGGCCAGCGCCTCGGCCCCTTCCAGGACCTCGTACTGTTTCTCGCAGTAAATCAGCCGGTCGTTGTAGAGCCTGCGGACGTTGGGCATGGCGACCGGGTCGTGCACGCGGAGGACGGCCCCTGCCGCGAGCAGTTTATCGACCAGCACCAGGGCCGGCGCCTCGCGGATGTCGTCGGTGCGGGGTTTGAACGACAGCCCCCACAGGGCGATCGTCCGTCCCTGGAGCTTGCCGCCGAAATGCGACCGGATCTTCTCGAAGAGGACGTGCTTCTGGGCGTTGTTGACCTCGTCGACCGCCTTGAGAATGCGAGTCTCCACCTGCCGCCCGGCGGCCGCGTCGATCAGCGCCCGGACGTCCTTCGGAAAACACGACCCGCCGTATCCGACGCCCGGAAACAGAAACGAAAAGCCGATCCGCTGATCGTGCCCGATCCCGCGGCGTACGTCGTTGATGTCGGCCCCCAGTCTCTCGCACAGGTTGGCCATCTCGTTGATGAAGCTGATCTTCGTCGCCAGGAGGCAGTTGGCGACGTATTTCGTCATCTCGGCGCTTTCCAGCCCCATGACCAGAAACGGATGTTCGGTGCGCAAAAACGGCCGGTACAGTCCGTGCAGCACTTCGCCGACTTCCGGGCGCGTGACCCCCACGACCACCCGGTCGGGCTTGGCGAAGTCTTCGATGGCGCACCCCTCCTTGAGGAACTCGGGATTCGAGGCCACGTCGACATCGCGGCCGGTCAGTTTTCGCAGCCGCTCGGCGACGGCGCGGTTGGTCCCCACCGGGACCGTGCTCTTGATGATGATGATGACATTCTCGGGAAGCAGCGGCGCCAGTGAATCGACGACCTTCCACAACCCGTCGAGATTCGCCGATCCGTCGTCGTTCTGCGGCGTTCCGACCGCGATAAAAACGCATTGCGAACCGGGAACGGCTTCGGCGGCGCTCGTCGTAAAACGCAATCGCCCCGATTTCACGTTGAACAGCACCAGTTCCGACAGTCCCGGCTCGTAAATCGGGATCTCCCCGCGGCGAAGGCGGCCGATTTTGGCCTGGTCGATGTCGACGCAGGTCACGTCATTTCCGCTCTCGGCCAGGCACGTCCCGGTCACGAGGCCCACGTAGCCGGTGCCGA
>JBLMWR010000179.1:0-6943 GCA_050257335.1 Deltaproteobacteria bacterium
GGCGGCTCCGCCGCCGGTAAAAAAGCCTGCGCGCCGCCCGCGGCCCGGCGAAGAAATTGCCACGCGGCATGCCCCCATGACCGAAACGCTGGGGACCAGCGTCAAGCAGCATCTCAGCCAGCACATGACCGACAGAGTTTCGCAAGAGGCGCAGCAGCGTCTGGCGCCGCGAGTCGGAGAGAAGGTGGCAGAAGACCTGGGCACGCCGGTGACCACCGGCGCCGGCCGGCCGGCCGCCCCGCCCGCTTCGCGAGCCGAACGCTTCGCCGAGCTTCTGCGAAGCCCCTCGGGCGTGCAGCAGGCCGTCGTCATGAACCTGATTCTCTCCCCGCCCGTGTCCCGCACCCAGTCCTCCCGCCGCTGAAACGTTTCTCGTCCCGAGTCGGTCGCGATGTCCGAATCCGAGCTCCAGGTGCTGCTCCTGGCGGGGCGCTTTGAAGTCCGCGGAAGTTGCGCTTACACGCTTCGCCTGGCCAGCGGGCTGGCCCGGCAGGGGATTGCCGCACGGGTCATCACCCCGGACGCGCGGCTCGTCGATGCGCGGGTCCGCGAGCGGCTGAAGATTCAGGAGATCCGCCGCCTCGACACGCCCGTCTGGGGCGAGCTCGTCGCCCGGTTTCTGCTGAACGAGGCCCGCCGCGACCTGCCGCACCTGATCCATCTCCAGTCGCAACGCGCCCTGCGTTACGGACGCTGGCTGGCCCGGCGGCTCGAGCGGCCGTATGTGCTGACGATCCACAAGCACCTGGAAGAAGGGGCGACGCTTCGGCTCGATCGGAAGTGCTGCCGGCGGGTGATCGCCGTCAGCGAGTCGGTGCGCGACGACCTCATCCGCCGTTTCGAGCTGCCGGCCGAATTGGTGACGGTGATCTCCAGCGGCGTCGACACGACTGTCCCGGCCGACCTGCCGCCTCCTCTCGAACCCGGGCGCGTTCCGGTGATCGGGACGGCCGGCCCGCTGGAATCGGTCAAGGGGTTTCCGTGGTTTCTGGGAGCGGCCCGGCAGGTGCTCGAGGCGCGCGGCGACGTTGAGTTTCTGGTGGCCGGCGCGGGGCCCGAAGAGGCCAACCTGCGCCGCATGGCGCGCGAGCTGGGGATCGCCGACAAAGTCACTTTCGTCCCCTACGTCCTGTGCTTCACCGAATCGCTGGCCGCCACCGATATATTCGTCCTCCCCTCGCTGCAGCAGGGGCTGGGGACGATCATGCTCGAAGCCATGGCGCTGGGGCGCCCGGTGATCGCCACCGGCGTGGGGGGCATCGCCAGCGTCATCCACCACGGCGAGACGGGGCTGATCGTGCCCCCGCAGAACAGCGGCGAGCTGGCCCGCCGGATTCTCGAGCTGCTCGACCAGCCCGCCCGCGCGCGGGCGCTCGGGACGCGCGCCCGGCAGCTCGTGAACGAGCAGTACAACGTCGAGACGATGGTGCACAAGACGCTGCAGGTTTACCGCGACGTTGTCGCCGCCTGTCCCCTCCCCGAACCCCTCGAACGGCGGATCGATTGAGGAAGTGAATGCACGCTGAGATCATTTCCATCGGAACCGAGCTGACCACCGGAGCCAAGCTCGACACCAACAGCCAGTGGCTGTCGCTCGAGCTGCAGGGGGTCGGGATCCCGGTCCGCTATCACGTCACGGTCGCCGACGACCTCGACGCCAACGTCGACGTTCTTCGCGCCGCCGTCGATCGTTCGGACGTCGTGCTCATGACCGGCGGGCTCGGCCCCACCCTCGACGACCTCACCCGCGATGCGCTGGCACGGCTTATGCGAACGAAGCTGGTCTTGCACGAACCGTCGCTGGACGTCATCCGCGGCATGTTCGCCCGCCGCCAGCGGGAAATGCCCGAGCGCAACGTCGTGCAGGCGATGTTTCCGGAAGGCTCCGAGCCGATTCCGAACCGCCGCGGCACCGCCCCGGGGATTTACGTCGAAATCCCGCGCCGCGGCCGGCCGCCCTGCAAAATCGCCGCCATGCCGGGCGTTCCCAGCGAGATGAAGGTCATGTTCTGCGACGATGTGCTGCCGCGGATCAGACCGCCGGAAGCGGCGGGGCTCGTCATCCGCCAGGCGCGAGTCAACTGCTTCGGACTGGGGGAATCGGCGGCGGAAGAACGGCTGGGGGACGTGACGGCCCGCGGCCGCGACCCCGAGGTCGGCATCACCGTGCACGAGGCGACGATCACGCTGCGGATCGTTTCGGCCGCCCCCACTGCCGCCGAAGCGCTCGAAAAAATCGCGGGGACGAAACAGATCATCTACGACCGCATGGGGGAGCATGCTTACGGTGAAGAGGACGAAGAGCTGGAGCACGTCGTCGTGCGGATGTTGTTTGAACGCAATCAGACTCTGTCGATCGTCGAAGTGGCGACGGGGGGACTGCTGGCCCATCGACTGACCGCCGTTCCGGGGCACCAGTCCTGCTTTCGCGGGTCTGTGGTGGTCTCAGGGGGAAGTGCCGCCGACTCGCTCCTCGGGGCTCCCGTCGCCAGTTTGAGAGGCACGGAGTCGGCGCGGGCTCTGGCCGAAGTCTGCCGGCAGCGGTTCGGGTCCGATTGGGCCTTGGTGGTCGGCGAAAGTTCACGGAGCGACGACAGTGAAACTGCAGCCGACGCCCCGCTCGTGTCGATCGCTCTGGCCGGCCCCGGGGGCGCGCGGGCCGTCGAGCTGAACATGGCAGGGGACCCGGCGATCGTCAAGAGCCGTGTGGCCAAGGCGGCCCTCAATCTGCTGCGCCTCAAATTATTGAAATGACCCGCTCGTTTTCAACTGCGACCGGCGGTAGACTGGTACGAAGTGATGGCACGAGGCGAACGTCTCGTCCGAGAGCTCGCCGAATCCGATATCGTACGCATGGTCCGTCATTCCACGACTGAGGAAAATGATGTCTGACGTCACGATCAAAACCCGCGAAAACGGTCCGCTCCTCATTACCGGGCCGGTCAAGCTCGTCGATCATCTCGGAAAAGCCTATGACCTCACCGGCAAGGATTCGATTGCGCTGTGCCGCTGCGGCCACTCCGCAAAGAAACCGTTCTGCGACGGTTCGCATCGCACCAGCGGCTTTGTCGCCGGCGAAACGGCTCCGCCGCCGGCATAACTTCCACCGTGGGGTTCCTGACCTGCCCGTCCCGATGGTGTGATCTTCTGACACATCGGTCCTGCACATAAAGAATTCGCGGATGTCACCGATCCGCAGGGCTAATGAGGACAAGTTGAAGGTCTACATTCGCGTGCATCCGCGTCACCCGCGGTTCACATCTCTTCCAGATTCATGAAACGCGCAGCAGTTTTTAACTTCATCCCACGGCGGAGAGCTTATGAACCGCTTTCTGTGCATTCTCCCCACGGTGTTCGTCGCGGCGACGACCTGGTTCTCGACCAGTGCCGCACACGCTCAGCCGGCTCCTGCCGATGATGTCAAAACCATTGACGCTGCGCTCGCCGAGCTGCGGGGCGCGATTGACAAGCTCCGCCACGATCCGCGGGCCGAAAATCTTCTGCCGGACGTGCACGTCTACGCCAAGGCCGCCGAATGGATCGTCCGCCACAATGAATTCTTCAAACCCGAATACGCCGCCCACACCCGCGACGCCCTGAAGACGGGGCTCGCCCGCGCTGCCGAGCTGGCGAAAGGGACCGCGGCGTGGGAGCAGACGCCGGGGCGAAAAATCCTCGGCTACCAGTCGGCCGTGGATGAGTCGATTCAGCCGTATGCGATTTCGCTCCCGGCGCCATTCGGCAAAGAGCCCGAACGCCGCTGGCCCCTGCACCTCGTGCTGCACGGCCGGGGCGCGGCGCTCAACGAAGTCGCCTTCATCCATGCGCACGACGGCAAGCCGGCCACGGATGACGACTGGATTCAGCTCGACGTCTTCGGCCGCACGAACAATGCCTACCGCTTCGCCGGCGAGGCCGACGTATTCGAGGCCCTGGCCGACGTCAAGCGCCGCTTCCGCATCGACGACCGCCGCATCGTCCTGCATGGCTTTTCGATGGGAGGAGCGGGAAGCTGGCACCTGGGACTGCATTACCCGTCGCTGTGGTGCTCGGTCGGGCCGGGCGCCGGTTTCGTCGATTTTTACAAGTATCAGAAAATCACGACTCCCCTTCCCTTCTACCAGGAGCTGGCGCTGTCGATCTACAACCCGATCGATTACACGCTCAACGCCTTCGACGTTCCGATCTGCACCTACGGCGGCGAAAAGGACGAACAGCTTGTCGCCAGCACCGAAATGGTCGAGCGGGCCGCGAAACTGGGGCTCACCATCAAGCTGCTCGTCGGCCCCGGCATGGGGCACGCCTTTCACCCCGAGAGCCGCAAAGAGTTCATGGCGTTTCATCTCGAGCGCCAGCAGGCGGGGCGCGCCGTTTACCCCCGCACGCGGGAAATCAGGTTCACCACCCGCACGCTCAAGTACAACGCCTGCGACTGGGTCACGATCGAAGAATTGATCACCCCCTATCGCGAAACGGTTGTGGAGGCCAAAGTCGACGAGCAGGACGGAATCCTCAAGGTGAAGACCAGGAACGTCGCCGTGCTGCAGCTCGGCCGCGATCTCGCCGAAACCGTCGAGATCGACGGCGACAAATTGCCGCTCGCGCCCGCGGCCGAAGGGTTGCTGCCGGGCGTCTATTTCGAGAATGGAGGCTCGCACTGGAGCGTGCTCGGCTACAATGCGTCCCTCGCGTTTCCGAAAAACGCCGACGTGCGCAAGCGGCACAACCTGCAGGGCCCCATCGACGACGCCTTCATGCAGCCCTTCGTGTGCGTCCGCGGGACCGGCACGCCGTGGAACGAAGCCCACGCCGCCTGGGCCAGTTGGACTCTCGAGCGCTTTGCCGCCGAGTTCGACAAATGGATGCGCGGCAAGGTGCCGATTGTGAACGACACCGATGTGACGAACGAGATGATGCTCGACAAGAATGTCATCCTGTTCGGAGACCCGGGTTCGAACGCGGTGCTGGCGAAGGTTGCCGGGCGATTGCCGGTTCGCTGGACGAAGACGGCGATCGAAGTGAACGGCGAGAAGTACGACCCGGCGGCGCACGGCGTGTCATTCATTTATCCCAATCCCATGGCGCCCCGGAAATACGTCGTCGTCAATTCGGGGCACACGTTTCACGCCGCGGACTTTAAGAACTCCAACGCCTGGCTCTTCCCGCGCCTGGGCGACATCGCCGTGCAGAAGTTCGAGAAGCTGGAGTCCGGCGGCTATAAAGAAACGGTCGAATGGGCCGACTTCTTCAACAGCTCGTGGAAACTTCCGTCGGGACTCGCGCCGACGACAACGTCCCGGCTCTCCCCCCCTTAGCAATCTTGCGGGGAAATCAGCAGTTTCGGATCGCAGAAAAGACTGGACGAACCGAGGAGCGCCGCGAACGGCACGCGGAGCGTGCCTGCTGCAATAACTGAGTCTGGATATCCCGGTCGCGCCTTCTGCCGGAACCAAAGCGAAATTTAACCGCCGATGACGCGGAGATTCGCGGATAAATTACAGACGGGGTGAACTGGAGAATCCGCGCGTATCCGCGTCATCTGCGGTTCTTCGTCTTTTCGCAGTGTGACAATCCTTCCAACGCACCAAGAGATCGAATGTTTGTATCACGATGACCACCCCCTCGAGCGCCCCCGCCTGGACTCCCAATCACTACGACCAGAGTCATTCTTTCGTGTGGAAGCTCGGCGCCGCGCTGCTCGAACTGCTTGAGCCGAAACCCGGCGAACGAATCCTCGACCTGGGTTGCGGCACAGGTCCCCTGACGGCACAAATTGCCGCGGCGGGGGCCGAAGTGGTGGGGATCGACAGCTCTCCGGAGATGATCGATCAGGCGCGCCGCTCGTTTCCGCAGCTTTATTTCGACGTCGCCGACGCGCGGACCTTCTCGTTGAGCGAGCAATTCGACGCCGTCTTTTCGAACGCCGTGCTGCACTGGGTCAAGGAGCCGGAACTGGCGGTTTCCCGGATCCGTGCGGCACTCAAGCCCGGCGGTCGGTTCGTCGCCGAATTCGGCGGCAGGGGAAACACGCGGCAGTTGGTCGCGGCCCTGAAACGGCAGGCAGCAGCGTTCGGCATCACGGACTACGAAGCTCCCTGGTATTACCCGGGAATCGCCGAGTATTCCGGCATTCTCGAACGGCACGGCCTGGAGGTCACGTTCGCCACGCTCTTCGACCGCCCCACCCCCCTGGAAGGAGAAGACGGACTCCGAAAATGGTTCCAGATGTTCGGCGGCAGCCTGCTCGACCGGCTGGAGCCCCGCGACAGCGAAGCGTGCCTGACCGCCCTCGAGGCCGATCTCCGCCCGTCCCTCTATCGCGACGGCACCTGGTTCGCCGACTACCGCCGCCTGCGCGTCGTCGCGCAGCGGATCGCATAATGTAGTCATCTCGGTCCTCCGAGATGGTCTCTGTGCATGGCTCGGGCGATCCCCGTCCCAACCCCAGAGCGCGAAGTGCGTTATGTATTCGTCTCGCTCCGCACCTGACGAATTTCGAATCCGGGATCTCGGATTTCGGATCTGAGAACGCGACTTCGCCACGGGCGGCGTCAATTCCGAAATCCGAACATCAAAATCCGAACTCTCCCGGATCGTCCAGCGGGAACACAAGACCGCCCGCAAGACCGGGAAGCCCCGGCGGATTCCGGTCGGAAAGAAGCTGGGGGAACTGCTCGACCAGGCGATCGGCACCCGCACAGACGGGCCGGTCTTCCTATCACCGTCGGGGAGGCCGTGGAGAGTGGGCAACCTCAGCCGGACGTATGCCCGGTTGCGAGACTTGGTGCTGTATCTGGCCCGGCATAAATGCGGCACGAAAATCTGCCGGGAGAAGGGGATCGAATACGCCCGCCGTTTGCTGGGGCACTGTGCATGAGTGGCGCAATCGCAAAGAACGCCAAGCTGACCGGGCTTCCAATGTGAATGATTGCCTTGGCATTGC
>JBLMWR010000180.1:0-5879 GCA_050257335.1 Deltaproteobacteria bacterium
AATGGCACTGAACGATTACGCGGGGGTGATCCTAGCGTCGAAGTGTGAAGATAATGTGAAGACGGGATCAACTTCGCCTCGGAAATCAGGAGGCGTTACGCGCATGATTTCCCGTTCCCGGGAAGCTGGGGAACGAGGGGGGATCCGCCCCGCCAGGCGGGACTACTGTCCGCCCGGGTTTTTGGCGGCCTGTTTGAGGACGAGAATCGTCGCCGACCCGAGGACGATGATCCCGACGACCACCAGCGACCACATCAGGGGCCGATGCCGTTCGCTCCACGGCAGTCCGGGATCGGGCCGACCGGTGAACAGCGGGTTCGGCTCTCTGGCCCCCAGTGTCAGGAGGGGGGACGACTCCAGAGCCGCGACGCCGACGGTCCGTCCCAGATCGTAAGTCGGAGCCTCAAGTCGCGCATTTCCGGCGTACAGGGCCGCCGTCCTTCCCTCTGCGACAAAGTATCGCGCTTCGCAGGCGAGCGATCGGTCGATCGACAGAACTGTGCCCTTTCTCACGTTCAGCGGCCGATCGTCGCCGTTGTCGATCGTCAGGCGCAGGTACCGGCCGGCCGCTTCGGCATAATCGACCTCGCGAACGTCGGTGGTTGTTCCGTCGCGGTCGATCCGGTAGATCTGTCCCGCAGCCACCGTCCGCCACAGCGGCTTTTCCAGAAGTTCGTCCGTCGTTTCCAGTGTGACGGGACGGAAGTAATGACCGTCGAAATCGACGTCGAGCACGAGTCCCACGCTCGGCAATCGCCGATAGCTGACGTCGAAAATCACGTGCGTCCGTTTTTTCGCGGGATCATGCCGCTGCGAAACGATCTGGGTTTCGAATTCTCGTCGCTCGGCACGCTTCTCGACACGAAGGAAGAGTTTGGCACGCGCGACGTGCAGCGGCGGCTCGCCGAGATTGTTGATTTCCACCTTATAGCAGGGGAACCGGTTCTGCGGAAAGTTGATGTTGCCGACCGTCAACCGGTGACCGGGTTGCGTCTTGTCGAGAAGGTAGCCATCCCGGGAAAGGAGGTTCCAAACCGGCGCATCGCGGCGATTGGCGCCCCAGATCGTCACGGTTCGGACGTAGTTGCGATCGCTGTCATCGATTTGGATCGTCAGGCTGTTGACCGGTTCGACCGTCTTGCCGACTTCCAGCAGGAACTGCGTCTTGCCGGCGACTTCGGACAGGTCCAGAAGCGGCGCCGCGCGCTCCGTCATGGTACGCGAATCGCGAGATTGCAGCATGAGATACGGAACCTCGATGGGAGAGTCCGCGGAGGTGGATGTCGAAAAGATCCGCAGGTCGCCAAGATCGAGGCGTGCGATCGCGTACAGATCGGCCGGCAGGAGCACGCGGACCATTGCCCGTCCCGGACCCCTGGTGGGTCCCATTGTCGCCGCCAGTTTCGCGTCCACCTCGATCGGCCAGCGGTCGGTGAGGCGGCTGACGGGGTTTGGCGGGCTGCGGTCGCCGGCGGCGTCTGCGGGCGACGGGCCCCACAGCAGCGTCGCCACAATCAGAATCGAGGCCGGCTTGATCCAGGCCCGGATGCGGTCGCGGAAGCGGCGATAGAGGAACGAGACGAGCAAGAGCGATGCACCCAGCCCGACGAAGGCGATATACCGAATTTCCTTCTCCAATTGCCACACGTCGAAGAGAAAGACTTTGGCGGTCGCGAATCCGAACAACCCCAGCGCCAGAATGCGCACGGTCGCCGAACGCCAGTAGATGCCGGCCCCCAGTGTCCCGGCCGCGTACAGCGTCCAGGCCGCCGTCACGGCCAGGCTGGTACCGGTATGCCACTGGCGGATGATCCCCTGTGCGTAGACTTCCGAAGTGATGAGGGCCAGCCCGGTGAGGTGCGCGAAGACCCCCAGTGCCGCACCGAGGCCCAGCCCGGCACCGGGCCGCCGCGCAGGCTCTCCGCCCGCGCCCGGCTCGAGTTCTTCATCTCGGCGATAGAGCAGCGCCGCTGCCGCGGCGGCCCCCAGCGCCGCCAGAAAACCGATGCCGCGGGGATTGAAGAGCGTCCAGGTCCAGATCGAGTCGGCCGCCGCGGGATCGCCGCTCAGCAGTTGATTCCATTCCCTCGACCAGCCGGCCAGGGTTCCTGTCAGGCTGACGAACAGGAAGATCGCCAGGATTCCGAAGATTCCAACGGCGACTTTCTGCAGCGAGCGCGGCCCCAAGAGCGCACCGAATGCCATCAGGCCCAGTGCCGCGAGCGCCGTCCAGACCTCGAACAGTCCGACGTAAGTCGGGAAGAGCCAGCGCCGGCTGTGACCGAAGGCGAAGGTCTCGACGATCAGCAGGGTCATCAGCGTCAGCGGGATGGCCGCGATCAGCAGAGCGGCCGGAGGAATCGCGCCGAAAACCTCGTTGTCCGGCAGCGGGGGCGCTTTTCCCGCGGCGCCGGTGGGTACGATGTCGCCGGAAGTCCTGCGCCGGCGGAACTCCCACGCCAGAATGCCGAGCGCCGTGGCGCTCGCCAGGAAGCTGAAGGACCGCCCGTTGAAGACGCTGGTCCAGGAGGGAGGCTGCGGAGTTCCGGGTGGCGCTGTCTGCGCTTCGGGAAGGGTCGGAAGGGAGCCCTGGACGACGACGTCGCGTGTCCGATGCGTGAACCGGGTCTGAAAAGCAGCCGGGTTGTCGAAAGTCTGCACGCTGTAAAACACGAGAATCACTTGCACGACCCCCAGCAGCCCGAACCCCGCCAGTCGCAGCTTCATTTGTTCAAACCGCAGGCCCAGCTCCACCAGCAGGACGGCCTCAGCGGCCCACGCGATCGCCACCCAGTGTCCTGTCAGTTGCAGGGGGACGGCGATGGTCAGGAACGACGCTGCAATTCCGGCCAGGGCCACGACGGTGGTCTTGCCCGCCGGATGCCGCTGCATGGCCAGAAGGGCGAACGCCAGGTACACGGCCGCAAGCACGATAGCCAGCAATCCCTGCCAGTCGGCGTAATCGCGGTTGGTGATGTAGTACAGGGCGCCGAAATAGGCCACGGGGGTCGCAAGGATCAGAATGAAATCCCCCGGCGTGGCGGGTTTCCGGCGCAACACGTTGTGAAAGACCCCCAGCAGCGCGAACAGCAGGAAGAAGGGAGTGAGCAGGAGGCAGACGTCGGTGAATTTCTCGGGTGCGTAATGCTGGCCGAACCAGCCCAGCCACATGAATACGGTGGCAACGAAGGCCAGAACCTGGAGCGGCTGCCATTTGCGGAAGCCGGCAATTCCCAGCACTCCCAGGTCGAGCACCGTGAGATAGGGGAACAGGATCCAGCGTTCGTCGGCGCCGCTGGAGAGCATGATCGGCGACAGAAAACCGCCGAGGAGCCCGAGAATCGCCGTCGGCTGCGCATTAAAGACTGTCGAAAACGCCAGACCCGAGGCGGTGACGGCGATCATTCCGAGAAAAGCGGCATCCTTCGGGATCAGTTTATAGTCATACGCGAAATAGAGCGACAGATAGAGAATGCCGAGCGCCGCTCCGACAAGACCCTGGCCGAGGAACCGGTAATTCCGCTGAATGGCGAGAGCCCCGCCGGCAAAGCACACCATGCCCGTGACGAGTCCGAGGACGACGCGACCTGTCGGACCGAGATAATCGTTGTCGATCGCGTACTTGAGCGCAAAACCGGCGCCGATGACGACGGCCAGGGCTCCCACCCACGTCATCCATTTGCCCGCCAGCAGCTCTTCGAGCGAGAACGATTCGCCGGCCTCGGGTTTTTCGGCAGGCCCGAGCGATTCGGCGAAGACTTCGGCCGGCTGCGAGGGAGCCGGGATCTTCGGCCGAATGCCGGCCGGCTCTGCCGCCGCCGATACGGGTCGGGGTGCTCCCGCCCGAGGCGGAGCGGGTTCGGTCGATTCCTCGATCCAGACGACCGGCTCTTCCGCAATCGGGGCCGGACGCGGCAGTTCCGGTTTTGGCTCGCGGCGATCCGGCGGCACGGGGCGAGCCTCGGGCGCGGGTGCTTCGCCCCTGGCCGGCCGCGTCCGCCGCAGCCGCTGCAAGTTTTCTTCGACCTGTCTCACGCGGCTCCAAAGCACGATGATCAGGATCGGTCCCAGAAGGATCCAGGCGAGCGCCGCCAGCCCGAGAAGAACGAGAAATGGTTCCATTCGATTCCGCCCCCGGTGATGAATTTCTGCGACAGCTCTGTAACTCAGGCGACATTCAATGACATCTACAACGCCTTGCCACGGCTTTCGGCCGCAATCGGCATGAATTCAACCGCGGATGACGCGGAGACGCGCAGTTAAACACGATCAAGGAGAACTGGCACATCCGCGAGATCCGCCGTTCTCTTTCGGCTGCCTTATCGCAGATCCTTTGTTCCGACTACCCGCCCAGGTCCTCCACCAGCGCATCGGCCAGATCCTGATCGATCAGCAGATGGTTGACGAGCGACTGGTTGACGGCTTCGATGACCGCTTCCGACTTTGCGCGGCCGATCGCCAGCACGATGACGCCCGGAGTCTGTTCCGAGGCCCAGGCCCGCTCGGCGCAGCGGGCCACGTGCTCGCGCTGAATGCCGGTCCATTGCGTGTTGATCCGGCGGACCTTCGCTTCGACGGCCGCGTTTCGCTCGCGTGCCGACCGGCTCGTCCCACCGGCCGTTCGGGCGGTGCGCAGCGCGATGCGCTCGGCCAGATCGGGACGCAGCATGTACACGCCGCCAATGTCGCCGAAAGTGTACGCCTCGAAGTCTTCGCGCGTGAGCGGCGGCTCCTTGCGCATGGCGTTGACGCGCTCGATGAGCCAGGGGTCGGTGCTCGTCTTGGAGGCGGTGCCGACGCCGGTGATCAGCGTGTCGATGTCGTCGATGAGCGGTCCGCGACCCGCCTCCCCCAGGAAGATGCGGCGGTAACCTTCGACCTGCCCCAGCAGCGATCGCTTGATTTCATTCGTGACCGCCTCGTCGAAGCCGTCGGGGACGCAGGGTATGACCATGTTCAGGCCCGGTCCTTCGTGCGGTCCTCCTTCCACCAGGGACTGCAGGCTCGTAGCGAGGGTTGTGGCCGAGTTTTCTTCTCCATGCTCCCGCAGCGGTTCACCGCTGACGGGAAAAAACAGCGTCCCCCGGGCGAACCTGGGATGCAACGGCCGCAACCCGTCGATCAGCCGGGCGATCGTCTTTCCCCACGCCACGCCGACGCGGTGCATCTGCGGAATCAGCTCATGCACATACAGCGCCGCGTTCCAGCCGAACAGTTGCTGGCGCTTGTGATAACCGGCTTTGTCGGTGGCAGTCGGCCCGCCGTAAAAAACGTGGACCCGCGGCGGCGGATCGACGGGCCGCCTTTGTCGCGACAGCCGGTCGATGCAGCGCCGCAGCTCCGGCAGCTTCTGATAAAACGCGTTCTCAATCTCCTCCATCCGCTCGTCGCTGATGTCCTTCCCGCGCAGAAAGGCGGGGCGCGAGAGCCAGCCCCGTTCTTCGGCGAGCTTGAGACGCCGCGAAACGTCGGGCTGCTTGATTCCCAGGTGCTCGGCAATCTGTTCCTGCTTGAAATTCATCTTGTCGAAGAGCCAGGCGGCAACCTGGGCCTGGAATTCGATGTCGTCATCTTTGCGTGACATGAAGTGACGTGTCCCCAGAATGGCCTGTAAGTCCTGTCGGGAAAACAGGATGCCTGCGAGGCGAGATATGGCAATCGTACCGGAAGAGGATAGAGGAAATCCAAAGGAATTGGTAAAACTCGGCGGCGGCGTATTTTTATCCATTGACTTTATCCGATTGTTATTTATTCTATCATAGACTCCTTCAAAAGCGGTGCCAGGTCGTTTTCCGAACGTCTCGCCTGATAGATACAGGATCAGATCATGGAACGTTTGCGCTCGGTCGCCGTTCGCGATACCGCGTCGCGAGGCCCGC
>JBLMWR010000181.1:0-3023 GCA_050257335.1 Deltaproteobacteria bacterium
GGGCGGCCGTATCGCCGTCTTTCGTCAGAATGAACTCCACAACGACCTGCGAATACCCCTCTTTGGTCGTCGAGCGCAGCGTGTCGATCCCCGAGATGGTGTTCACCACCTCTTCGACGACCTTGGTGACTGACGTTTCCATTTCCTCGACGCCGGCCCCTTTCAGCGTGGTAGTCACCACGACCATCGGCAGATCGACGTTGGGGAACAGATCGACACCCAGGCGGAAATAGGCCGCCACCCCCATCACCACCGGTGCGCTGACCAGCATGACGGTGAAAATCGGACGGCGGATGCAGAGTTCCCAGAGACGCATGAATCACGTGGTTTCGGAAATTGACGTACTTGCAGTTCGTCGAATGCAGCAGGCACGCTCCGCATGCCTGCCGCCGCGCACGACGCCGTCGAGACCATGCGCGGGTTGGATACTTTCTTTCATCCCTTAAGACAGGCTTCGGCACGCGGAGCGTGCCTGCTACTTTGGATCACGCTTCGCCGTGCGGGCCGGTTTCTGCCGCACGACGACCTTTGTACCGTTTGCCAGCCGCGACTGGCCGCTCGTGGCGACCACGTCCCCCGGGTGGAGATCTCCGGCGACCTCGACCCAGCCCGCGCCGCGCTCTCTTACGTCGATAACGACCTCTTCCGCCGCGTCGTCGCGAATGCGGAACACCTTCGAAACGCCGGCGAAGCGGGTCACGGCTTCCGCCGGAACCGTCAGCGCTTCGGCGGTCTCCTGCACAATGATGTCGGCTTTGGCGAAACCGCCGTGCTTGAGCAGGTGCCGTGGATTGGGAACTAAGGCTTCCACTTCGAACGTGCGGCTCTGGGGATCGATCGTGGGATTGACCCGCCCGATTCGTGCCGGGAAAAAGCGATCGGGGTAGGCTTCGACACGGACCTCGGTGGCCAGGCCGGTGTTCACCTGTGCCAGATACCGCTCGGGGACCATGATTTTCAGTTTAAGAACGTCGTCGATGACGAGCTCGAAGGCCGGCGTTGCAGGGAACGCGCGGACCATCTCGCCCACTGAGACCATCCGCCGGGCGACGACGAATTCGTGAGGGCCTTTTCCCGAATCAGCCGGTCGAGTCGGCTGCGGAGCCGGCACCTCGCCGGCTTCGCCAGGCCGGGACGGCGGCTCCTGGAGCGCCGGGAGTTTCGGCAGGCGCGGCGCGGTAACCCGGGTTTCCTCCAGTTTCCGGCGTGCCGAGGCGAGCATGGCTTCCCGCTGCCGCACGGAGGCCAGCGCGGTTCGGGCGTCGAACCGCGCCTGGCGCAGCGATGCGGCGGCGACCTGCACGTCGTTTTCGGTCTGCTCGAAGGCCTCGTGCGAGACCGCATTTTGCGCCACCAGCTTTTTCTGCCGCTGGTACCGGTTCTGCGCGTTCTCGAGGAGCAGGCGGGCCCGTTCGACTGACGGGAGTTGCTCGATGTCAAAATCGTCCGCCGGGGATTTGGCGACTCCCAGTCGGCTGAGTTCCTGCTCGAGCGATCGCTCCGTCTCCTCGACGGCCAGAACGAAATCGGTGGGGTCGATTTCCAGCAGAGTCGCTTCGGGGCCAAGCCGGTCCCCCACGTCATAATGAATTGCCGCCACCCGTCCCTCGACTTTCGGAGTGACGGTGACGCGTTCAAATCCATGCAGCGACCCTACGGCGGAGATCCGCCGCTGGACCGGTCGCGTTTCCACGGTCGCGACGGTGACTGTGACGGGTCCGGTCCGCGCGTCGGCGGGTTTCTCCGCCGATCCTTCGGGGGTTCCGGAAGAGGCGGTGCTGTGGCAGCCCGCGAGGAGCAGGGATGCGAGAAGGGCCGCCGCTCCAAAGTAGCAGGCACGCTCGGCGTGCCGCGGCCTTTCCCGGGGGACGATTCGCTGATCTGGCGGTACAGGGAGTTTACTCATCGTACCCTCGTTTCCGTTTCGCCAGAAGTCCGTGAAAGAGAACATCCAGCACGTCGCGCGCCTGCGTCGCCAGAGACGTCTTTCGACCGGCAAAATGATTGGTGAACATGGTGCCATAGAGGAAATCGGAGACGACGCCGACAATGCGGTCGACGGGGACGTCGCGCATCACGCCGTCGGCTATCAGCCCGGCGAACAGTTCGCGCCACGGGCCGAGGTTCGCGTCGCGATGGACGAAGTAGGTGGGCCGCTTGCGATCGCGAAACTGAGCCCGTTCCTGAATGATCAGCTCGGCGGTCGCGGGGTGGCGGTCGAAGTATTCGAGGTACGCGCTGATCCCGGCCTCGATCCGAGCCAGCGGGCCTGTCGCGCGGGCCGCAGCCGCATCGACGGCTTCCCGCAAGGCCTCCATTCCCCGATCGACCGCTGCCAGGAAGAGCCGCTCCTTGCTCGGAAAGTACCGATAAACTGTGCCTTTTCCGACCCCCAGATCGTCGGCGATCAACTGCATGTCGGTGTCGGCGAAGCCATGCTCGGCGAAATGCCGGATGGCGACCGAAAGTATTTCTTTTCTCCGCCGGTGGGAAAGCTGCTCGTCGCGCGGCCGTCCCGGTCCGCGCCGGACTCTGGCTGTGGCAGGCATTTTTTATCGCCATCGCAGGATTAATTAACTGACTGGTCCGTCTATTAAATATGGCATGCGGAGGGCAGGATGTCAATTGCCACAAGAGACCGGTGGGCGCAGCACGCGGGACGCGCGCGGGGCGGGCTGCCCCAGCCCGCCTCATGGCGACCGAAGGCATGGCAGGTAAATGAGATTCTCCGGCCAACGCCTCACTTGCTGAACCCGGCCGAATGCACGGCTCCGCCGAAGCCGCCCATCCCCATGCCGCCCATCATGCCGGCGCCGTCGCGATCCGCCGATTCCGTCCGCGCGGAGAAGCCCATGACCTCTTTCGAGTTGCGGCGAGTCACAACCAGCCCGCTTTCGGACTGCTTCGTGTTGTCCACCTGACTCTGCCGGACCTTCTCGATGAATGCCGTGGCGTCGTCCACCCGGCACGATTTGTCGGCGTCTGGAGAATCCGTGGCGTGGATGGCATCGAGGGCATAACCT
>JBLMWR010000182.1:0-2696 GCA_050257335.1 Deltaproteobacteria bacterium
ATCGGGGGCCGCGATTTCTCGAGCCCGGCGATCGCATCGCGCAGAGGCTGCAGCGCGGGGGCGATCGAGCGGTAGTACGCCGCCAGCTTCGCTCGTTGCTCGTCGGTTCGCCTGTCGGCAGGAAGTTCGATGATCGCCAGCAGATCCGCCGGGATCGTCACGCGCCGCAGAATATCGGGGCTCGTGCTGATCGACAGCCGAAATCGCCCCAGCGTGAACTGCGGCGACTTGAAGCGGTGCTCAAGCTTGACCGTCACGATCGTCGCCGGAAAGTCACCGGCCGGCGCGGCGGTCACGAAATAAGCGACATGCGGCTGTTTCTGCTGCGGGCCCACCGCCCAGCCGCTCTGCGACAGATCTTTTTGCGTCAGCGCGTTCGCCACCGGGAAATCCTGCTGCGAAAAGTCGGCGGCGGCCCGCGCGAGGGAAACCGTAACGCGGCTCGACGTGGCCAGTTCGCGGCTGGGGCTGGGGGATTCGGCGACATCCTGCTGCCAGACGGTCTGGCGGTCTTTGTCGAGCACCAGAACTTTGAAATTCGCCAGCCGCGAGCCGACGCTTCCGTCAGTCCGATTCCAGAGGACGATCCGCTCGATCGGCTTGTCGTTTCCCAGATCGACCTCCCACCAGGGATTGTCTTCCTGTTTCGTATGCGTCGTGGAATTGGCGGCGAAATAATCGCCGTCCGTATTGCCGTCGATCGCCCGCTGCGGTTCGCCTCCGTAATCAGTGTTCGACTGGTTCGCCTTGCCGGCCCGGGCCAGGTTGTCGGTCCCCTGGAAGACCTGCACTTCGGCCAGGGACAGGATTTTTCCCTGGCCGGGAAGCTCGATGCGCACAAAGCGACCGGCGGGGGGCGCGTCGGGCTTCCCGGCGTTCTCGAGCGTCACGCTGAACCGCGAGAGGACGAAGTTCCCATCAGGGGCGCGGCCTGCCCCCCCCTGCGGCAGCGACGGATCGGGGATCGCCTCGATCCGAAACGCCGTCAGACCTTTGAGCTGCGTCCGCGCGGAGATCGCATAGACGTCATTGGCCGCCGCGGCGCCTTCGGCAAGAATCGACCCGTCGTCGAGTTTCCGGAACGTGGTTCCCGATTCGGATTTCAGTTCCGCCGGCTCCAGAATGGTCCATTTCGGCTCGATGCGGAGCGGACTTTCCCAGTGCTCCTGCTCGGCGGCCAGCTCTGGCGTCGCGACGTCGAGCTGCTTCTTCAGCTCGGCGATCCGGCCGTCGATCTCCTGCAGCTTCGACCTGATCTCTGCCGACGGGGCGGGGATCACCGGCGATTCGTCGGGCTGATCGTTGTCGGCCGTCTGATTGAAGAGGGCAAAGCACTGATAGTATTCCGACTGGCTGAACGGGTCGAATTTGTGGTTGTGGCATTTGGCGCATCCCAGCGTCATCCCCATCCATACCTGCATCGTCGTATCGACCCGGTCCTTGACTGCCGCGACGCGGAATTCCTCGTCGTCCGTCCCCCCCTCGGTGTTCGTCATCGTGTTCCGGTGAAACGCCGTCGCGATCCGCTGCTCGAGGGTCGCCTCGGGCAAAAGGTCGCCGGCGATTTGCTCGATCGTGAACTGATCGAACGGCATGTTGGCGTTGAAGGCGTCGATCACCCAGTCGCGGTACCGCCAGATCGTCCGGAGCGGATCGGAACCAAGCCCTTTTGAATCGGCATACCGCGCCAGATCGAGCCACATCCGCGCCCAGCGCTCGCCGTACGCCGGATCGGCCAGCATCCGGTCGACGAGCTGCTCGTAGGCGTCCGCATGGCGATCGTTGACGAACGCTTCGACCTCCTTCGGCGTCGGGGGAAGGCCCCGCAGGTCGAGACTCAGCCGGCGGATGAGAGTGTATCGATCGGCTTCAGCAGGCGGCGCGAGCCCGGCCGGCTCAAGCCGCGCGAGGATGAAATGGTCGATGCCGTTCTTCGGCCAGCCGGTTTGCTTCACCGCCGGCAGTTCCGGGCGGACCGGCTTGAGGAACGACCAGTGCTCGGCATACGACGCCCCCTCGGCGATCCAGCGCTGGAGGAGAGAAATCTCAGAGTCGCTCAACTCCCGACCTGAGTTCTTCGGCGGCATGCGCTCGCCGGGATCGGTGGAGGTGACGCGCGCGATCAATTCGCTGTCGTCAATCTTGCCCGGAACGACCGCCCTGGCGCCGCTTTCGAGGGTCTTGAGCGCGGAGTCGCGCCTGTCGAGTCGCAGGCCCGCCTTGCGATGATCGTCGTCGGGCCCGTGGCAGGCGTAACAGTTCTTCGAGAGAATCGCGCGGACTTCGCGATTGAAGTCAACCGGCGGGAGGTTTTCCTGAGCCGCTGCCCGGCCGCACCAGCCGGCCATTCCCGCCAGGCCCAGCAGGATCCCCGCGAAAGCGTCAAATCGTCGCCCCATTGCCCATCCTCTCCCTATGAGCCCCGAATGAATGTGGTCCCGTTAATATGATAGCACGGGCGGGTGAGCAGCGCGAAGCGCCTCGGCACGGCCGGCGCCGGTTGACGGTCATTGTCCGGAAGCGCGGTTTGATCCGCAAACCGGCGGGATGAACCCGCCGGCTCGCCAGGGCCATCCGGTCATGGCGTGACCGGACTAGTGCGTCTGTAAGCGTATTTGGCCAGAGAGGTGAAAGTCCACTCCAGGTAGACACACTCCGGCCTGAAACCAAATGTAACCGCGTCGCCGTGAGGCGGG
>JBLMWR010000183.1:0-2547 GCA_050257335.1 Deltaproteobacteria bacterium
GGAGCTGCCGGAACGATTGAGCCCCGACCGCCTTTTGTAGTGAAGACCTTGGGGGTAGAATGTTAAAATTCCGCCGGAATTTGAACGACGCAGCCAGTGGGTGCGCAACCTAGGCTAAACGCAGAGCAGAATTGATCGATTCGTCATTTTGAATCACTTCATGATTTTGAGAGCCTGAAATGACAACACAGACTGCGTCTGCAACAGCAAGCGAGCCGACAATCCGTCAGATGTTCGACCTGACGGGGAAGCGAGCCCTGATCACCGGCTCCACCGGGCATCTGGGGAGCGCCATGGCGAGGGCGCTCGCCGAGGCGGGGGCCAGCGTCATCGCCACGAGCCGCGACTTGGAACGCGCCCAGGCTGTCGCCGCCGCGCTCCCCACCCCCGGAGTCGCTCGGCATTTTGCCGCGGCCCTCGACCAGATGTCGCCCGAAGAGCTCGACGAGCGGTTCGCTGCCGCGGTCGAGATGGCCGGCCCGATCGACATTCTCGTCAACAACGGCCACCAGGCCGAGGCTGCCGACTGGACGAACATCACCCCCGAACAATTCACCCGGCAGTTGGCAAACGCCACAGGGTATTTTGTACTCGCCCGCCTGCTGCGGAATCACGTGGTGGAGCGAAATGCCGCGGGCAGCGTTGTGCTTCTGGGCTCGATGTACGGTCTGGTGGGGTCGTATCCCGATGCCTACGCCGACGTCTGCCCGGCCAGCCCCGCAGCCTATCACGCGCTCAAAGGTGGGATCGTGCACATGACGCGGCACCTGGCGGTGTACTGGGCCAGAGACAGGGTGCGAGTCAATTGCCTTTCGCCCGGGCCATTTCCTCCCGAGCGGATCTCGCGGACGCTGGTCGAACGGCTGTGCACGAAAAGCCCGATGGGGCGCATGGGCGCCCCCGCGGAACTCAAGGGCGCCGTCGTCTTTCTCGCCAGCGACGCCAGCAGCTACATGACCGGGCAGAACCTGGTGATCGACGGCGGTTGGACCGCGTGGTGAAAGTCACGTCACGCTGCCGCTGAAGAGGGGGTCGATCACCGAGCCGGTGTTGAGCCGCACGGGGCGGTTGAGGCGATCGCGCCCTTCCGCGTCAGGGGGAAGGCCCAGGAGGCGGTAGATCGTGGCGCCGACGTCGTTCGGGGAATACGGCGTCGTCACCGGATACGCGCCGATGTCGTCCGACTTGCCGATCACCTGGCCGCCGCGAACCCCCGCCCCGGCGAACAGGCCGAAGAAGCACGGGCCCCAGTGATCGCGCCCCTTGTCTTTGTTGATCTTCGGCGTGCGGCCGAATTCGCCGAGCATCATCACCAGCGTTTCGGCCAGGAGCCCCGACCCTTCCAAGTCGTCGAGCAGCGCCGCCACTCCCTGATCGAGCGGCGGGAGAAGCCGGTTCTTGAGGGTCGGAAAGATGTTGCCGTGGTTGTCCCACGTCTGGACGCGGCCGATGTTGGCCTGGACGACCGGGACGCCGGCCTCGACGAGCCGCCGGGCCAGAAGCAGCGACTGTCCTGTCGTGTGGCGGCCATAGCGTTCGCGCACGGCCTCAGGCTCGCGTTTCAGATCAAAAGCCTGCGCGAGGCGACTGGAGGTGAGGATCGAGAAGGCGAGCTGCTGATCGTCGGCGAGGCGCTGCGACTCGGCGATGCCGGCCATGCGCCTTTGCTCGTGGTTAATTTCCTCCAGCAGCGATTGCCGCTTCTCGAGCCGCGAAACGTCGATTCCCGGCGCCAGAGTCAGTGCGTCGACCCGAAAATCGGGCTTGGCCGGATCGGCGGTGATCTGCCACGGGTCGTATTTCGGACCGAGCAGACCGGCGTGCTGGCCCGGCCAGGTGAGGGGGCCTTCCACGAGAAACGTCGGAAGGTTGACGCCGCTGGGGATTCCGTCGTGCCGTGGACGCAGATAGGCCAGCGCCGCCGAGTAACAGGGCCAGTCGTCGCGCGACGCGACTTTGTCGAAAAAGCCGCCCGGCTGCGGCGTCCCGGTGAGGACGTGATGCGTCGACATCAAGTGATTGTTGTCGCGATGCGACAGGCTGCGGATGAGGGCGTACCGGTGGCTTCGGGCCGCCAGCCGCGGCAGATGCTCGCACACGTTCACTCCGGGGATCGACGTGGCAATCGGCTCGAACTCGCCGCGGATCTCCGGCGGCGCCTCGGGCTTCATGTCGAAGGTATCGTGATGGCTCGCCGCGCCGGTCAGGAAGACAATGATGACGGACTTTGGCCGCGGCAGCGACACCCCGCCGGCGCGGGCCGCCTCGGCGGACCGGGCCCGCGCCGCCAGACACGCGGGCAACCCCACCCCCAGCAGCGCCGAAGACCCTGCTTGCAGCAGCTCGCGGCGGCGGATGCCGATCGTGTGCCGATGGGGGAACGCGGGAGCAGGCGGCATGAATCCGATTCTTTCTGCAAATGGCGACAGAGTTCCGCGACGGAACGGGCGATTCAAGTACAGATCATCATAGTCTGATTTGGCATGGCAGGCTATGCGACTTCACAGTGAGGGCCGGCGGGCAAAATGCTGCGATCCTTCAATAATT
>JBLMWR010000184.1:0-6217 GCA_050257335.1 Deltaproteobacteria bacterium
CCTTCCCGACAAGGACCCGGCGCGGCCCCGGATGGAACACCGCGTGCGTAAGCTCGTCGAACCGATCGGGGCCAGGCTCATCACCCCTTGCGACGTGCAGAAGGACGCCGACATCGACCGCGTCTTCGGCCAGGCCCGCGAAACGTTCGGCAAGCTCGACTTCGTGCTGCATTCAGTGGCCTACGCCCCGCTCGAAGACCTGCAGGGGCCGACCGTCAATTGCAGCCGCGCCGGCTTTACGACGTCGATGGACATCAGCGTCTACAGCCTGCTGGCGATCACCCGGCGGGCGAAAGAGGTTCTCGCTCCCGGTGGAAGCATTCTGACGCTGACCTACTTCGGCGGCGAACGGGTCATTCCCGGATACAACATCATGGGGGTCTGCAAGGCGGCGCTGGAATCGCTGGTCACGTATCTGGCCCACGATCTGGGCCCGTCGGGTCTGCGGGTCAATGGACTGTCCGCCGGACCCCTCAAGACGCTCAGCTCGTCGGCGGTCGGCGATTTCGACGTGATGCTCAAGCTGTACGAAGTCATGTCGCCATTGCGGAGAAACGTCGCCCCCGAAGAAGTCGGCAAGAGCGGGATGTACCTGCTGAGCGACCTGGCCAGCGGCGTGACGGGGGAAGTTTTGCACGTCGATTCGGGTTATCACATCATGGGCGCGCCGCCTGCCGACGCAAAATTCTAAGCGCGCGCCGGCAGGTTCACCCCGTTCGTTGCAAGGTCTGCTCCAATGCTGCCCATGAACGTCCTCCGCCATGCCTGATGCTGTCGCACAAATCGGAATCGCCGTCGTCGAACATCGCGGGCGGTATCTCGTCGGCATTCGCCCCGAAGGGGGACCGCTGGGAGGATGTGCCGAGTTTCCCGGGGGGAAATGCCACCCGGGCGAGACGAGCGGGCTTTGCGCGCGGCGCGAATGCCTGGAAGAAACGGGGCTGGATGTTCAGGCAGTCGATCTCCTGATGCACCGCCTCTTTACCTACCCGCACGGGACCTTCGACCTGCACTTCTGGCTCTGCCACCCGACGTCGCGGGCCGTCGTCGCCGACAGCCACAAAGGCTACCGCTGGGTGCCGGCGAGCGAGCTGCGCTCGCTCAAATTCCCCGAAGCCAACCTGCCGCTCGTGGAAGTGCTCTCGAAGCCGCGCCCGTAGTCGATTCGCTTCATCCTCATGGTGTCGCAGCCGTCAGTCGGCGCCGAACCGTCCGCTGAAAAACTCACGAAACCCGGGTCGGCCACCCGATCGTCCGTCGTCCAGCATGGTGCGTAGCGGGCGCGGCGTTCTTCGAACAGACGCGACGATCGGAATCTGGCGAACGGGTCGCGGTCCAGCACCGGCTGGATGTCGCAGTCAGGCTATAAGCCCGACGTACCTGCCGGCTGCGATGGGGTCCGGGCGCGGCGGGCCAGAATCGACAGCAGTTCGGAGCGGTTGACGGGCTTGGCGGCGTAATCGTCGCAACCGGCGTCGAGACATTTCTGGCGGTCGTCCGACATGGCATGCGCCGTGAGGGCCACGATCGGAAGGGAATATCCCGCCGCGCGAAGCTCGCGGGCCGCCGAGTATCCGTCGAGCACCGGCATCTGCATGTCCATCAGGACGACGTCGAAGGCCTTGCTGCTGCGGAGGGCCTGCAGAGCCAGATCGATCGCAATGCGGCCGTTTTCGGCAAAGGTGACCGCGGCGCCGGCCCTGCGAAGAACGTGGCCGATGAGCATGCGATTGTCGAAACCGTCTTCGGCGAGCAGAATGCGCAAACCCGCAAGCGCCGCATCGGAGAAGGCCGGCGGCGCACCCGGGTAAACCGGTCGCGCCTGCGGCACGAGGTCTTGCGGAATCCGGCGGGCGGGAGTCGCGGTCGGCGCCCGCGAATCGCCGGCCGAGAGGTCCTTCTGCATCGTCACCGGGTCGATGGGTGCGAGCGCCGAGGGCGGCCCGGCCGCGATTTCGAGCCGGAAGACGCTTCCGCTGCCGGGGATGCTGCAGACGCTGATGTCGCCCCCCAGCATGCGGGCCATCTGGCGGCTGATCGCCAGACCCAGCCCGGTCCCGCCGTAATTGCGGGTGCACGAAGCATCCACCTGACTGAACGGCTCGAACAGCCGCGTGATCTGCCCGGTGGACAGTCCGATCCCCGTATCGACCACGTCAAACTGGATTTTGGCGTGCCACCGGCCGGCGGGGACGTGGCGTGCTGTCGCCCGCACCGATCCCGTTTCGGTGAATTTGATGGCGTTTCCCACGAGGTTGATCAGAATCTGCTTGAGGTGCATCGGGTCTGTTTGAATCGTCGCGGGCAGCGAGCCTTCGAAGGCGACCGAGAGCGCCAGGCCCTTGGCGTCGGCCCGCACCTGCAGCAGCGCGATGACGTCGTTCAGGATCCCGGCCGGCGAGACGGGCATCCGCTCGACGGTCATCTTCCCGGCTTCGATTTTCGACAGGTCGAGCAGGCCGTTGATCAGTTCCAGAAGGTGCTGCCCGTTGCGGCGGATGGTCTGGAGCCTGTCGTTGCGCTCCGCCGGCGGCGAGTGGTCGTCCGGATCTTCCAGCAGCAAATCGGTGAATCCGAGAATGGAGGTCAGCGGAGTTCGCAGCTCGTGGCTCATATTCGTCAGGAACTCGCTCTTGGCGCGATTGGCGGCCAGGAGGGTCTCCATGGTGCTGTCCCGCAGCTTCTCGTAAATGATCGATAACGAGTAGATGACAAGCGTGATTCCCGTGGTCGCCGCAAAGGCCCAGATCGATAACTTCCCTCCATCGAGCTGCTTCACGAGCGACCACTGCGATCCATCTTCGGCATAAAGTCCGACGAGCATCGCCAGCGTCATCGCCAGCCAGATCATGCCGGTGCGGTATCCCAAGAGCATCGTCGCGACCATGGGAACCGCTGCGAACCAGGAGACGGCCGGAGAGCCGATTCCCCCGCTGAACACCGACACGAACGCGAGGATCCCGAACAGGACTAGCATCATCAGATTGGCCGAAAGCCGGATCCACCCGGTCCGGCGCAACAGCCCCAGAATCAGGACGCCCAGCGTGCCGGCAATCAGAACGCCAATCGAGAATTCCGGCAGATGGAGCATGCTGTAGATGACTGCGAAAACCGGAGCCCAGATGATGAGCGCCAGCGTGAATCCCACGACCATCCGGGCGCGGCGACGCGTATCGGCGTTGCCTGTGTGGAGCCCTGCCGGAAGCTGCCAGTCGACAAGTTGGGAGAAAACAGACATTGATTCCAGCTTGATTCTTCGTGGAAGCATCTCGCGCGCGGCGCACGGGACGGCGACCGGAGGGGTTTTTCCGTGCCGTTTCAACCGACGCCCGCGGCGCCGGTCCCGGGAATGGCCCAAAACTCAATCTCCATCAAACTTACGTCAGGCTGCCGCCTTGGGGAGTCGGTTTTGCGGGGCAATGAACAACGGCGGGAAAGCGCCTTTGTGTCCACCGTCGCCATTGTCCGAATTGATGCCGGCGTCGCATCCCGAAACCTCGTTGCAACTGCGATGGGTGATGTAATCCGTTCCCCGTGCGGCAACGAACTTCTGAAAGAAAGCCCTCGCGCAAAGCCGCAAAGAGAGAGAGCCGGGCACGAGGAGGAGAAAACGACGCACCGGTCGATATCGCAATGGGGCGGGTGCCGCGCGAGCTACAGCTCCATCTCGCGCTTCACGCCGCTGAACGCCTGGATGGCGCATTCGAGATCGGCCCGGGAATGGGCGGCGGAAATCTGCGTGCGGATCCGGGCCTTGCCCTGCGGCACCACCGGGTAGGAAAACCCGATGACGTATACCCCTTTGGCCAGCATGGCGCCGGCGAACTTAGTCGCCAGGCTCGCGTCCCCCAGCATGATCGGCGTTATCGGATGCGTCCCGGGCAGGATGTTGAAGCCGCGGCGCGTCATTTCACCCCGGAAAAACTGCGTGTTCGCCTCGAGCCGGTCCCGCAGCTCCGTCGAGGCGGTGAGCAGTTCGAGCGCCTTAAGCGACGCCCCGGCAATCGACGGGGCGAGCGTGTTCGAGAACAGGTACGGCCGCGAGCGCTGCCGCAAAAGCTCGATGATCTCCTTCCTGCCGCTCGTGTAACCGCCGCTGGCTCCTCCCAGCGCCTTTCCCAGCGTTCCCGTGAGGATGTCGATGCGGTCCATGACTCCATTCAGCTCGTGCGTCCCGCGCCCCTTCGGGCCCATGAACCCCACAGCGTGCGAATCGTCAACCATGACGAGCGCGTCATATTTGTCGGCCAGCTCGCAAATCGCAGGCAGGTTGGCGATGTAGCCGTCCATCGAAAATACGCCGTCGGTCGCGATCAGCCGGAACCGCGCCCCGGCAGCCTCCTTCAGCTTCGCTTCCAGGTCGTTCATGTCGCTGTTGCGATAACGGTAGCGCTGAGCTTTGCACAGCCGGATGCCGTCGATGATGCTGGCGTGGTTGAGCTCGTCTGAAATGACGGCGTCCTCGCCCCCCAGAATCGTCTCGAACAGTCCCCCGTTGGCGTCGAAACACGAGCTGTAGAGGATCGTGTCCTCAGTCCCCAGAAAGCGGCTGAGCGAGGCTTCCAGCTCCTTGTGGACTCCTTGCGTCCCGCAGATGAAGCGCACCGAGGAGAGGCCGTAGCCCCAGCGGTCGAGGGCCGCATGCGCCGCCTTGACGATTTCGGGATGCCCCGCCAGCCCCAGGTAGTTGTTGGCGCACAGATTGAGAACGGGGGCCCCTTCTGCCACGCGGATGTGCGCCGCCTGCGGCGTGCTGATGACGCGCTCGCTCTTGTATGTCCCCGCGGCGCGAATCTCGTCGAGCTGTCGGGCGATATGCCGGCGGAAGGTGTCGTTCATGGGAAAAATCCTGAACCCCAAATCCGAATGTCTGAAGAAAGACAAAGTTCAGAAACTCAAATGCGATCTTTCGAAATCACCGCGAATTCTCGCCGTCCGGTGCCACCGGGGTCCGAGCCGCTCTCCTTCTCCTGTTGTTCCTTTGCGTCTTTGCGCCTTTGCGTAACGTCTTTTCGTCTCATGACGTTCGGCACGACATGTCATCAGCAGTTCTTGTTCGTTCTTCCGAAATCGGCAGTTTCCGCGGCACAGAAGGACCCTGGCGGAACGTAGCGGGAACGGTTTATTTCTTCCAGTCGAGAATCACCTTCGCGGACTGCCCGGTCTTCATCACGTCAAATCCCTTTTCGAACTCGGTGTGATGAAAGCGGTGCGTGATCACCGGGCGGATGTCGAGGCCGCTTTCGAGCATCACCGTCATTTTATACCACGTCTCGTACATTTCACGACCGTAGATCCCGTGGATCGTCAGCATGTTGAAGATCACGATGGTCCAGTCGATGGCGATCGGCTCGGTGGGAATCCCCAGCATGGCGATCTTCCCGCCGTGACACATGTTGTCGAGCATGTCGCGGAAGGCGGCCGGGTTCCCCGACATTTCCAGCCCGACGTCAAAGCCCTCCTTCATCCCCAGTTGCTTCTGCACGTCGGCCACCCTGCCGGTCTTGACGTTGAGCGCCACCGTCGCCCCCATCTTCTTCGCCAGCCCCAGGCGATAGTCGTTGACGTCGGTGACGACGACGAATCGCGCGCCGGCATGCTTGACGACGGCGGTGGCCATGATTCCGATCGGGCCCGCACCGGTGATCAGCACGTCCTCGCCCAAGACGGGAAACGCCAGGGCCGTGTGCACGGCGTTGCCGAAGGGATCGAAGATCGACGCCACGTCGCGGTCGATGTCGTGGCGGTGATGCCAGACGTTGGTCATCGGCAGGACGATGTACTCGGCAAAGGCCCCCGGGCGGTTGACCCCGACCCCTTTCGTGTCTTTGCAGAGCTGCCGGCGGCCGGCCAGGCAATTCCGGCAGCGGCCGCACACCACGTGCCCTTCGCCGCTCACCACGTCCCCCGGAAAGAAATCCTTGACGTTCGAGCCAACCTCTACGATTTCGCCGACGAACTCGTGCCCCACGACCATCGGCACGGGGATCGTCTTCTGCGCCCAGGCGTCCCAGCCGTAGATGTGCAGGTCGGTGCCGCAAATCCCCGTGCGGTCGACACGGATCAGCACGTCATTGATGCCATATTGGGGGACGGCGACGTCTTCGAGCCACAGGCCCGGCTCAGAACGGGCTTTGACGAGGGCCTTCATGGTCTTCATGATGAACTTTTCTCCTGGTTCGCCGGATTTTCCCCGGCCTGGCCGAGCCTTCCGCGA
>JBLMWR010000185.1:0-6783 GCA_050257335.1 Deltaproteobacteria bacterium
GTATTCGATGCTTTCCCACGCTCTGGCGAGCGTGGCTGCAACCTGACTTTCATCTTTGACAAAGCACCAGGCCCCGCCTGGTCTGCTCAAGCGACGCGTGTTTTGCCATCGAATGAATATCTATGTGTGTATAAGGACCAAAAATGCGCTCTTTGACTTCCAGGGAGGCGACGCTTGCCGCAACCTGAAACTTTCTGAGCGCTTGTGGAATGGCGACGGCCCTCTCCGGAAGCCCGTTATCAATTCGCGAAAAATCCCGGAAAACCCGGGCAATTCTTCGCAAAACGAAGCCCTGCAAGGCCCTGCGCCGGCGTGAATGTTATACATTTCGCAGGCGCCGTTATACATGGACAGACGCTTTCGTAAGTGCTGTTCGATGCGTTCCAAAGTTCCCGCCAGAGCGGGCCAGCGCGCCGGAATTCCTGCGATTGGATCAGTTTGACAGAAGCACCCTCCGCCGCGGGCGGACTCCGCAATCCACCCCTGCCGGATGGTGTTTCTTGCGAAGCGGAACCGGTACGGAATTCTTAAGATCAGCGCCCGGCGGAAGGATCGGCCGAACGAGCGATCCCCGCGACGGTGAATGCCGCCGTATCTCCCTCCCCCCGGCATTGCGCAAAAGCAGCCGGGCGGCCTGTGCCCGCCACAACGCGCAGCCCGCTGGTCGGCATAGCCCGCCCTGCGGAGAGCGCGCGCCGCGACTTTCCGGGCATTTCCGGCGCCGGCAAACGCCACGAGGAGAGAGAAAACGAGCAGGATCGAGAGAGTGGTCATGACAGGGCGTAGCCGCAAGCGGGACTGTATTGAGCTGCTCGGCGCTCGGCGGGACCATTCCGGCCGGCAGGGCCGGCGCGCAGCGCTCCCTCTTTATTGACGATCCCGCCCCCCGGGGCGCAACCCGAAATCCGATGCCCGCCGTCGTTTTTCAGCAAAAAGCGTCGCCCGGGAAAGAATGATTGCGGGCGGCATTTTTCTCACTTGACGCGCCATTTACTTGCATATACAATAATCGTCGTTCCGACCTGCGAGATGTCATGAGCAAACAGCCGCCCCCTTCGACCATCGACGACATTGCCCGCGACTGCATCGCCGTGCGGATGCGGATGTTCAATCGCCTGATCACGAATCTCTATGACGAGGCCCTGCGGCCGCTGGGGGTCAAGGTGAGCCAGATGAACATCCTGGTGGCGACGGCCAAGCTCGGGGTGGCGCAGCCGGCGCAGGTGTGCGCGATCCTGCAGTTGGACGCCTCCACCCTCAGCCGCAACGTCGAGCGGATGCGGGCCCGGGGATGGCTGGAAGTCGTCCCCGGCGACGACGCCCGCGCGCAGCCGTTCCGCCTGACGCCCGCGGGGAGAAAGCTGCTCGAACGGACGATCCCCGCGTGGGAAAAGGCACAGCGTAAGGCGGTCGAATTTCTGGGGGAAGACGGCGTTGCCCTGCTGAGGAAGACGATGAAAAACTCAAAGGGAGAAACCACGAAAGACCCAGCGCGGCCTACGGCCGCAACCCAAACGAATTCAACCGCGGATGACGCGGATACGCGCGGATAAGGAAAGACGAGGTGAACGGGCACATCCGCGCGGATCCGCGTCATCCGCGGGTCTTTTTTCCGTATCTATCCAAATTGACAATCTTCGCGGTGCACGAAGAAACAGACGGTTAGCAGTACGAAAAGCACGAAAACAGCACGCTGAAAGCCCGGCTGCTGAAGCATCCACGAATCGTTCTGCCAGAGTTGCCGAAGTTGTGCGCCATTTCGTTTCCAGCCCGTTTTCGTCCCTTTCGCATCTTTCGTGGTTCCCAACAACAAGCCCGCGGACCCGAAAAAATTTTGGCAACATAATTGTATATACAACATAATGGAGCGAAGCCATGAAACTCGCCGAGCACCCGACGGTCAAACGGTTCCATGAACAGAAGGCGAATCAGCCGCCAACCGAGCCGGCCAGACTCGACGCCGCCTGGCTGAAGCAGTTGTGCCTGGACGCCGGCGCCGACGACGTCGGGCTCGTCGAGATCGGCCGGCCGGCGCTCGACGATCAGCGGGACGACATCCTCCGCTTCTTTCCGGCCGCAAAAACTCTCGTCAGCTTCGTCTGCCGCATGAATCGCGAGCCGATCCGCAGTACGGCCCGGTCGGTCTCGAACCTCGAGTTCCACCACAGCGGCGAGGCGGTCAACGAGGTCGCCCGCAAAATCGTCGCCGCGCTGGAGAAGATGGGAATCGCCGCCGTCAATCCCTCGATGGGCTTTCCGATGGAGATGGACCGGTTCCCCGGTAAGATCTGGGTGGTGTCGCACAAGCCCGTCGCCGTGGCGGCAGGGCTCGGCCAGATCGGGATTCATCGCAACGTGATTCACCCGAAATTCGGCAATTTCGTGCTGCTCGACACGGTTCTGATCGACGCCCAGGCGTCGGCGTACGACCAGCCGATCGACTACAACCCGTGCCTGGAGTGCAAGCTGTGCGTGGCCGCCTGTCCCACCGGAGCCATTTCCCCCGACGGCCGGTTCAACTTCTCCGCCTGCAATACCCACAATTACCGCGAGTTCATGGGGGGCTTCACGAACTGGGTCGAGAAAATCGCCGACAGCAAAAATGCCCTCGACTATCGCCGGCAGGTCAGCGACTCGGAATCGGCGTCGATGTGGCAGAGCCTGTCGTTCGGGGCGAACTACAAGGCGGCGTATTGCCTGGCGGTCTGCCCGGCGGGCGAAGACGTGATCGGCCCGTTCCTGACCGATAAGCCCGGCTTCATCCGCGACGTCGTTCGGCCCCTGCAGGAAAAAGAGGAGACGGTCTACGTCGTTCCCGGCTCCGACGCCGAGGCGTACGTTCCGCGCCATTTCCCGGCGAAGAAAACAAAGGCCGTCAGCAGCGGCTTGCGACCGCGGACGATCAAGCGATTTCTGGCCAGCCTGCCGCTCGTTTTTCAGCCTGGACAGGCGAAGGGGTTGAACGCGACCTGGCACTTCACGTTCACCGGCGTCGAGGAACAGCAGGCCACGGTGGTCATTCGCGACGGCACGCTCACCGTCGAGGACGGACACGCCGGCAACCCCGATCTCGCGGTCACCGCCGACGCCCAGACCTGGCTCGGTTTCGTCGCCCGAGAGAAGAGCCTCGTGTGGGCGCTCTTGACCCGCAAGCTGCGGCTGAAGGGATCGCCCCTGCTGCTCGTGAAGTTCGGCAAGTGTTTTCCATCGTAGCGTCCCTGCAGGAGATCTCCATGAATACGTTTGCAGAGAAATTCGGCCCCTGGGCGGTCGTCACCGGAGCCTCGTCGGGAATCGGAGAAGCATTCTGCCGGCGACTTGCCAGCGCCGGGATGAATCTCGTGTTGGTCGCGCGCCGGGAAGAGCTCCTGCGGCGCCTCGCCGGGAGGCTCGAAATCGAGCACGGCGTCAAGACGCGGATTGTGGCAGTCGACCTGGCAGGCGAGGGTTTTCTGACGGCGATCGAAGCAGCCACCGCCGACATCGCGATCGGGCTCCTGGTCAACAACGCCGGCTTCGCAACCTCCGGGCCGTTTCTGGACAATGACGTGCACGACGAAGTCGCCATGCTGCACCTGAACGCCCGGGCGCCGCTCGTCCTGGCTCACCGCTTCGGCAGACTGATGCGCGAACGCCGCAAAGGGGGAATCATTTTCATCTCCTCGATCCTGGGATTCTCGGGCGTGCCGGCGTGGAGTCACTACGCCGCCACGAAAGCTTTCGACCAGGTGCTTGCCGAGGGACTGGCGCTCGAGCTTCGTCAGGACGGCGTCAGCGTGCTGGCCGTCGCGCCGGGGCCCACGCAGACGGCGTTCTGGCGGAATTCGACCCCCCGGTTGGTGCCCTTCGCCAGTCCCGACCGAGTCGCGCAGGTTGCACTCGGCAAGCTGGGCCGCCGCTCCGCAGTTACCGCCGGCTGGCGGAATTCCCTGATCGTGTTTTCCACGCGTCTGCTGCCGAGACCGTGGAACGTCCGGATTTTCGGCCTCGTCATGCGATTGCTGAGCCGAACGACGGCGCAGCAAAGAGCATCGCATTCATCAACAACCACCCGAACGGTCTGCGGGTCACTCACCCGCCAGGGGGACTGATTCTTATCGAATTGGTGCCAACCGCCCGCTCGCGCAAGCGTTCGTTATGCCTGTGCGGGCGCCGCTTGATCCGGCATCGGGCGGGTTGTATAAACGACTCTCGACCATCGAACAAGGCTCGGTGGCGATGTGCGGGCTCTCCGGGCGCATTTCACTTCGCCGTTCTGCCGCGCGCCTCGGTTCCTGCGAAACGCGTCTCTGTCGCACTGCTCTGATGTGTGCCGTTTCCTTTTTCCGGCGAGGAGTCTTTGACATGCCCTGCTGCAATC
Source organism: Deltaproteobacteria bacterium (assembly GCA_050257335.1). GTDB lineage: Bacteria > Planctomycetota > Planctomycetia > Planctomycetales > Planctomycetaceae > JACQFH01. The sequence goes on from JBLMWR010000185.1 coordinate 4,361, forward strand.
GTCGCGCCTGCGGTCCACACATCGAGAGCACGTCAGGAAACGCCCCCCGGGGCGCCAGCCCGATCCGGCGACTGGCGCGCGCGGTCCTCCTTGTCGCCGTTGCTCTCCCGCTCGCGGTGAACATCTCCGCCAGGACCCTCTCGGCGGCCGACAAGGCCAAGTCCAAAGCCAAAGCCGGGGGAACGGCGGCGCGCTGGAGCGTAAAGCCCGACCCGCCGGCCGAGATGGTCAAGTGGCCCGATACGCTCAGCTACACCATCCCCCAGCCGCAGCAGGCCGAAGAGCTGCTGTTTCCCGGCACCTCCAGTCCCTTCTGCCTCGTGGGCCTGAAGCCCTACGAAAGCGATCGGGGCGAATTGTACGACCTGACGACCGGCAAGCGCGTGGGCGCCATGAACGGCGCGCCCCCGCAGGCGAAAATGCGGGCCCTCTCGCCGGACGGCAAGTACCTGGCGGTCGCCGCGCTCAACAAAGAGCTGACCAACGACGTCGAAGTCTGGTCGCTCGAGACCGGCAAGCGATTGTCGTCGTTCACCGCCGACCTGCCGAAGATGTCGATGACGATCCTCGATTTCGCCGCGCCGGGCGAGGTGCTCACGTACACCTTCGGGCAGGCGACCGGAAAATTCGGCTACCACCTGCGGGTGTGGGACGCCGATTCCGGGAAGCCGCTGCGGCAGATGGACCTGGACAAGAACATCTCGGGGGACAAGCACTACGACATCAGCCCGGGGCGAAAATGGCTGGCCACCCTCGACCGTCCGGAGATCGTCTTCTACGACCTCGAAACCGGACAGGTGAAAGGCGCGATCACTCCGCCGACGCGCCTCGAATCGGGGAAATCGGTCAACGTCGAAAGCTTCCGGTTTTCACCCGACGGGACCGAGTTCGCGTGCCTCGCCGACGGATCCGACGGCACGGTGATCGCCGTTCACGACCTGACCACCGGCGACGTCAAGCTCACGCACGAATTGACCGCCGCCAACAAGGAGAGCCTCCAGCAGCCGGCCTCGTATAAAGGGCCGGCGATCGAATTCGTCGCCGAACCGCCCGGCTTCCTCTGGTTCGGAAGCGGATTCATCGACCGCGAGTCGGGGCTGCTCACGTGGACGTACCGGCAGGGACTGCTCGAATTCAGCCACTGGAAGCGGTTCCTGACCCCCGCCGGCCTGATCGTTTCGACCGGCGGCAGCAACGCCCGCAAGGTGCAGGTCCTGCCGTTTCCCGCCGAGAAGATGAAACAATCGCTGGCCGCCTATCGCGGCGACGCGCCGGCGGTCGTCAAGCCGGGGGAGAAGGTGAAGGTGAGCGTGAAGGTCGGCGAAGTGCGGTTCGGCAAGCCCGAGGACGCCCAGAAGTCGATCGAAACCGTGCTCGCCGAGCGCCTCGCCGACGACGGCCTGGAAGTCAGCGACGAGGGATCCACGGCCCTGGCGGTGCAGTGGAAGGAGATGGCCGGACAGACGCTGCAGGAGGTCAAGGGAGGGACCCCCTTCGGCCGCGGCGGCACCCCGACCGGTCGGTCGGTGCAGAGCACAGCCGGCGAGCGGCAGATCAAATGGACCAGCAAAGACGGCAAGACGAAGATTTACGAGCACACGGTAAAGCTCGATCCGAGCATGCTGATCATCCGCGATCCGGGGGAAGTCACCCCCGACAAGGCCCGCCAGCAGGTCTTCAACATCCTCAAGCGGCAACTGGCCGGGCTCCCCATGCCCTATTTCGTCCCGACCGACAAATCGCTCGTCATGCTCCCCATGACCACTTCGTCCGACATGGCGGCCCCGCTTTCGCCGCAGGAGGCGATGAAAAAGAAGATCGAGGCCAAAAAGAAGAAAGTCGGGAAGTGACTTGCGCCGACCGAGCAGAGCGAGAAGATCGAGCTGGCCGTCGAGAACCGCAAAGCCTTCGGAACATGGGTCGTGCCCAGGACCGCCGGCAAGCCCGCCGTCGTCTCGCTGCAACCTGTCCTCATCGACGCCGAGGGAAAGCCGTTCTACCTGGCGACGAAGCACTACCGCTTTTCGCCCGCATCGGCGCCGCCGGGGCGGCCGGCGGTTCCGCTCCCGCGGCCCGTCGCCGCCGCCGGAAACCGCAAGGTGCACCCGGGCGCCGCGAGCCCCCTGGGGGACAAAGTGCTCACCGGCGGGATCCTGGCGCTGGGGGAACGCAGCCAGGGAGTCGGTTTCGGCGTGGTGCAGACGGGGGAGACGACGATGGAATTCACGTATTTCGCCGTGGTCCGTTTCCCGGCGGCGACGTTTCGCCGCACGACCTTCACGACGCGCCGCAAGACGACCGGCGAACGGACGCGCGCCGCGTACGGCGCCTTTCTCGACGACGAATCGCTGACGATCGAGCACGCCTGGGCGGCGGAGAAGATTCCGCTGCAGGGCGAAGAATTCACGATCCTCGACGAGCAG
>JBLMWR010000186.1:0-5229 GCA_050257335.1 Deltaproteobacteria bacterium
GTCTTCACGAAAGGCAGGTCGTTTTCGGCGCGGCCCTCGACCGGGTCGCCGGCGCCGAAACGCTGCACCTTAAAATCACCCGCGGCGGCGAGGCTGCCGAAGTCTGGTACGCCCAGCCGAACCGGCTGCGCTGGGACGCGGCCGACGGCACGTACAAAATCGCCCGCGGCGAGACGCTGTGGCGCGTGGACGAGTCACAGAATCTGGCAGCGAGCGAGCCGGCGGCGCTCTTTGGCACCGACGCCGCAAGGCGCCCCGGGGTTGATCTGCTGGCCTTGTTGGAAGTGGACAACCCCGAGGCGCGCTCGGCGCTGGCCGGTCAAATGCCGGTTGAAACGACCGAGCGCGACGGCCGCAAGCTGCTGCGGTATCATTTCGAGCTCCCGGCCGAGCCGGAACCGCTCACCGTCGACGCGCTCGTCGATCTCGAAACGCAGATGGTCGCGTCGTTCGCGATTCAGGCACTGCGGAACGGCCGCCTTGAGCCGGTCGCCGAGTTGAACGTCCTGGCGGTCAACGCCCCCGTCGCTGAAGAAAAATTCGTGGTCCGCGACACGCTCACCGAAGACGGCCGGGTCGGCAAGATCGTCGACGCCCAGGGACTGGTCTGCGTCAAGCCGGTGATGCACAGCCGCTGGACGGCGGTGTGCGGCAAGACGTTCCTGAAGCCCGGGGACTGGGTCCGCACCGACAACCGCGGCGCGAACGCTACGACCCTCAAGATCGTCAAGCAGTCGCAGGTCATTCTCGGCCCGGCGTCGCTCGTCGAAATCGTCAGCCCCGCGCAGGTCCGCGTGCACTCGGGAGAATTCGAGGTCAGGGCGGGCGAAAAGGATTCCCTCGAGCTGGTCGGCCCCGACGGCGAGAAGGTGGCCGTCACGGGAACGCAGATCTTCCGCGTGAGGAATGAAAAACTGGCCCGCCTCCAGAAAGAGCCTCTGTGGCTGAAGGGCTTCAAGGGGACCGAGAACGCCGAATCAATCGGGTCGCTGATCGCCAAAGTCGACGGCCGCGCCGTGCCGCTGACGGTCGGGTATCACAAGGTGACGGTTGACATCCGCGACCAGATTGCCCGCACGGTGATCGAAGAGTCGTTCGTCAACCATACCAACGGCATTCTGGAAGGCGTCTTTTATTTTCCACTCCCGGACGACGCCTCGATCTCGGGGTTTGGAATGTGGATCGGCGACGAGCTGGTCGAGGCCGACGTGGTCGAGAAGCAACGGGCCCGCGAAATCTACGAGACGATCAAACACGAAAAACGCGATCCCGGGCTCCTGGAATGGAGCGGGGGAAACCTCTTCAAGGCCAGCGTCTATCCCATCTCTCCGAATTCCGAAAAGCGGATCAAAATCAGCTACACGCAGGTGCTCCCCGTCCGCGGAAACAGTTACCGTTACAGCTATGCCCTGCAGAGCGAGCTGCTCAAGCTCAACCCCCTGCGCGAGCTGGCGATCGACGTGAAGGTGAACTCCGCGGTGCCGCTCAAGAACATCTCGTCGCCGACGCATACCGTCCGCGCCGACCGGACTGATCACGCGGCCCATGTTGAGTTCGCCGCTCAGGATTACACTCCCCCCCGCGATTTCGAGGTCGTGGTCGAAACCGGCGGCAGACAGTCCGAGGTCGTCGTCATTCCCCACCGCCGTGGCGACGACGGCTATTTCATGTTGCAGCTCACGCCGCCCGCGACCGGGGACTGGCAGCGCGAGGTCCTTCCCGACGGCGAGCCGCTGCAACTTCTGATCCTCGCCGACACGTCGGCGTCGATGGACGCCGGCCAGCGCAAAAGGCAGCAGGAAGTCGTCGCCGCGCTCCTGGCGGGCCTCACCCCGCGAGACACCGTCAATCTCGCCGGCTGCGACGTCGAATGCGACTGGGTTTTCGAGAAGCCCGTCGCTGCCGATCCCAAGAGCATCGCCGCCGTCCGCTCGTTTCTCGAAAAGCGTCATTCGCTCGGCTGGACGAGCCTCGACGCCGCCTTCGCTTCGGCGTTCAAACAGTCCGGGCCGAAGACGCACATCGTGTATATCGGCGACGGCATCGTCACTACCGGCGACGCCCGCCCGGAGGGGTTCGCGCAGCGGGTCAAGCAGGCCTACCGCGACGCGGCGGGAACGTGCCATGCGGTGGCGGTGGGGAGCAGCTTCGAGCCGGCGGTCCTCAAGGCAATCGCCTCGCTGGGGAGCGGTTCGCTGCGGCGGGTCTCGGGGGAAGAGCGGCCGGCGATGGTCGCCACGGCGCTTTTGCGTGAAATGGCGCAGCCCGGACTGCGCGATCTCAAGATCGAGTTCCGCGGCTTGCAGACCGCGCGCGTCTATCCGGAAGAGCTGCCGAACGTTCCCGTCGGATCGCAGCAGATCCTGCTCGGCCTCTACCGACCGGTATTCGACGGAAAGGGAGGCGCCGACCAGACGGGGGACGTAGTGGTGACGGCGACGCAGGACGGCAAGCCGGTGAAGTTCGCGGCGAAAGTCTCGCTCAAGGACGCCGAAGAGGGGAATTCGTTCATTCCGCGGCTGTGGGCGAAGATGCATCTCGACGCTCTTCTGGCGCAAGGCACTTCGCCGGCGATCCGCGACGAGACAATCGCGCTCTCGGAAGAGTTCCAGATCATGACGCCGTACACGTCGTTCCTGGTCCTCGAGAGCGACGCCGATCGCGAGCGGTTCAAGGTGAAGCGGCGGTTCCGGATGCGGGATGGGGAGAAATATTTCCAGGAAGGACGCGACACCGCCAGCTTCGAGCTGGTTCAGAAGCAGATGCAGCGCGCCGGGAACTGGCGGCTGGGACTGCGGCGGATGGCGCTGCGGCGCCTGGCTCTGCTCGGCCGCGACGCCCGGCTCTTTCAGCCGCCGCAGCCGATGTGGATGACCGGGCCGTACGGCGGCTCGATCGACATTTTCAGCGTCAGCGGCGCGTGGACGGCGACGGCGGGAGCCGCCGCCGGATTCGGGGGCCGCGGTGGGGGAGAATCGTTGTTTTTCGATCGGGAGGTCGATGAGGCCAGCGCGGAATACGGCTATTCGCTCGACGGGGCCCTTCCGGCCCTCGGCCGGGCTTCCGGTGCGGACTCCGAAGATCGAACCGCCGCGAGCGAGTCATCCCCGGATCCCCGGGAACCATTCGGCGAGAGGAAGGAAATGGAAGCCGGGGAGTCGGCAGGTGAAGACGACGTCAAGCCCGGCGAGCTGAAGGACGAGGCATTGCGCGAGGAAGGCCGGGAGGATGTCAGCGGAAAATCGTTGATCGACGAGAAGTTCCTCTTCGAATTCGACGGCGAAATGGACGACCGCGGCAGGTTCTCGAACCGCTTTCCGGATGACGGGATTGTCGGGGGACAGCACCTCTTCGGGCGATACCGCCGCATCTGGAACCGGCCCGATTACACAAGCTGGGTGAATACGCTCTTCCCGGCGCTGCCAGCGGCCGAAACGCCGAAGAAAGCCAGACCCCAGAAATTCACATGGCCCCTCGCGGCCCGCGAATTGTCGCACAGCCTGCTGCGAACGGACGCCCTGTCCGTGCTGGCCGGCGGCCTCGAGATCGCCCGCGAGGCGCAGGGCTACGAAGCCCGCTGGAACGAATTGACGTCGCGGCAGCGCCGGCTCGATCTCTATTCCAAAGCGGCGTGGCTCACACGAACCGAAGCCGATTCCCATCAGACGCTCGTCCACTGGGCGAATGCCACCGAGCGCGGCGTCATGGGGCTGGCGTTCGGCCTGGGCCGCATCCGCAAATCGGCCGCCAGCGACCTGACTCCCGCCGTCCTCGACCGCTCTGACTACGCCTACCTCGGGCTGAATGACCATTCGCTCGCTCCGCTCCATGAGACCTACCGCGACTATACGCCGAAGATCGAGCGGCAGGACGACGACCGTACTCTTCTGATCCTCACGCTTCCCCGGGCGCCGAAGTACGAGATGCGGATCGCAATCGACACCGCCCGGCACGTGATTCTTTCGATCGAGCAGCGAAACGACGGCAAACTGACGGCCCGCACGACCTTCGACGATTTCGTCGAAGTCGCCGGATGCTGGTGGGCCCGGCGGATCGAAATGACCGACGACGCCGGCCGGCGCACCTGGCTCATCACACAGACTGTCCAGCCCCTGGCCGGCGAGGCTTTTGCGGCACGCCTCAAAACCGAAATCGCCCCGCGCGAGAAGGTGCAGTTGATCCGCCTCCCGCTGCCGACGGTCGCCGAAGCCAAGCGGGCCCAGAGCCGGCTGGGAGAGCTGACGCTCGACAGCCAGCTCGTGCTGCTCTTGCATTTCGCTCGGAGTCAGCAGTGGCAACGGGTCTTCGACCAGTTGGAGATGTGCGAGAAGCTGACGGCAGGCAAGCCGGGGGCCCACTGGTTGCGGAGCGCCGTGCTGTCGATCGCCCGCCGGCACGACGAGCTGAAGGGCTGGCTGACGGAAGAGGCCGCGAAGGGAGTCGCGGGGGCCTGGAAGCTCCCCGGCCACGACCAGCGCGATCCGCAAGCGGTCTCGGGCGATGAAGTGTTCCTTGCCGAACACCTCATCGGACAGGGGGGGAATTTCCTCGAGGCCCGCGAGCAGATGCGTTTGCACGATCTGTTGAAGCCCGTCTACGAACGGCAGCCGGCGCACCGCCAGGCGCTGAAGGGCTGGAAGGAACGCCATGTCGGCTACCTGCAGTCGACCGGGCAGCCCGACGCGGCGCTTCGCGAAATGAAGCAGGTCGCGGTCGAGTCCCCGCGCGACTGGAACCTGCAGCAGCGCTACGCCCAGAATCTGTTCAGCAATTCCGACTTCGATGCCGCGTACGACTGGCTGAAGATGACGCGCGCCGACAATGCCGGCCGGCGGCCGGACGAAGAAGACAACCTGCGCGGCACGTACGCCAATTTCCTGCTGCAGCAGGGGCGGTACGCCGAGCTGGCGGAGTATTACGCGAAATGGATCGAGCGCAGCGCCGAGAATTCGACAGTGTATCAGCAGTATCTCGCGGCGCTCATTCAGGCCGACCGGGTGGCGAAAGCCGACGCGCTCATGGCCGAGTGGTTCAAGGCCGGGGCGGCGGCGGGCGAACTGTCGCCGGTCGCAGCAGCCCGGTTGAGCGGAGCGGTCTGGGTGGCGCTCGGGCATGGGTATTTCTTCTACACCGACCGGATCGAAGAACAATGGCAGGCGCCGCTGGCCGACGTGGTCATCGCGGCGGCCCGCAGCGATCGCGAGCTGTCGCTCGCCAGCCAGATCATCG
>JBLMWR010000187.1:0-2661 GCA_050257335.1 Deltaproteobacteria bacterium
GTTGGTGCTGTACCGCTGGTGGACCATGGCGATCGCCGTTTCCATGTCGGGATCGCTCAGATCGCGGTAAAACGTCGAGATCTGCGTCGCCAGCAACAGCCCCTTGTACACGATCGTGCGGTTCGACAGGCTGGGGACGTAAAAGAACTTCTTCTGCGTGAGCCGGCTGTCGGCGACCAGCTTTTCCATCCGCTTACGGATGACGTACAACTTCCATTCGAGGCCCGCGGCGTCGGCCGTCGCGGGGCCCCGGGCGATGAACGCCTGCCGGATCACCGGTTCGACCTTGAGCGCGGTGGCGCCCAGCAGTGAATTGTCGATCGGAACGTCGCGCCAGCCGAGGAACTTCTGCCCCTCTTCGGCCGTGACGCGCTCCAGCGCCTCTTCGCAGAACCGCCGCTCGGCCGGCTCGCTGGGGAGAAAGATCATCCCCGCCCCCCAGTCGCCGGGCTGCCGCGGAAGCGTAATTCCAATTTCGCTGCAGGCCCTGGTCAGCAATTTGTGGGGAATCTGCAGCAGAATTCCCGCCCCGTCGCCGGTGTTTTCTTCGCACCCGCAGGCGCCGCGGTGCTGCAGGTTCACCAGAATCTGCACTGCGTCAAGGACCAGTTTGTGCGACTTCTCCCCGGCGATGTTCACAATGAACCCGACGCCGCAGGCGTCGTGCTCATGCTGCGGGTCGTACAGCCCCTGCGCGCGGGGCGGTTCGCTGCGATAATGAGTTCCAGATGCCATTTTCGTCTCTTTCTCTTCCTGCCTCTAAATTCGTTTGCTTTTCCTGCGACGGCGGGGTGCAACCAGCAGGGCCGTTGCCCTGCCGCCCCGATGAGCATGAACTTTGTCGCGGTTCGTTTTCTGCCCGTTGGCTCGTTCGCCGTGTCCCAGGGTGCCCGGCCCCGCAACGATCGCCGTTTCGTCCTGTTGCAGAAGCTCGACGAACTTCTGCACCGCCGTCGTCAGTTGTTTGTTGCGCTTGTGGACGATTCCCAGCGGCCGCACCAGCTCCACGTCGGAAACCTCGACCGCCGCCAGCCTTCCCGCCGAAATCTCGGGCCAGACCGTCGGCTTGGGGAGCAGCGCCACTCCCGACCCGATTTCGATCGCCCGCTTGATCGTCTCGATGTTGTCAAATTCGTGCACTACCTGCACCGCCACCTTCGCCCGTTTGAGCTGCCGGTCGATCTCGCGGCGAATCGTCAGTTCCTTCGTAAAACCTACGTAATCCTCGCCATGCAGCTCGGCGATGGCAACGCTTCGCCGGCCCGCCAGGCGGTGCCCCGGGGGAACGACCAGCACCATGGGCTGTTCCTGCCAGTCGAGACTTTCGAATTCCCCTCCGTGCCGCGGGTACGACACCAGTCCCAGATCGGCTTCGTCATCCATCAACTGCTGGTAGACGCGGTCGGGGTGCAGGTATTCCAGCCGCAGCCGCGCGTCGGGATACAGCTCTTCAAACCGCTGCACGTACTGCTCCATCTGCATCAGGCCGACGGAGTAGATGGCCGCGACTCGAACCGGGCCGGCGACCCGGTCCTGTATGGCCTGGACACGGTCTTCGATGGCCCGGAACCGTTCGAGCAGGTCGCGGCACCCCTCGAAATACACCTCGCCCGCGGGGGTCAGCTCGAGCGGCCGCTTCGAGCGATCGATGAGCTGCGTCCCCAGCCGTTTTTCCAGGAGGCTGACCGCCTGGCTGGCAGAGGACTGCGAGACGTTTTGCGCCGCCGCCCCCTTCGAAAAGCTGCGACGAAGCGCAACTTCGCAGAAAATCTCGACGAAGCGGAGGTGCATGGAACGAGCGGCTTGACAGCCTACTATAAGAAGAAGTGATAGTATGAGCGCCTTAATATCAAATCTTGCGATGAAATCCTAAAACCTGCGCAGCAGTCCGTCAAGCAATTTCGGCGTTAAATTCCCGATTTTTCCCGTTTCCACCGGCACCGGGCCGCCCACGAAACCTGGCCTCCGTAGCAGGGGTTCCCGAAAAAGCGCCTGTTTCGGGCCCGCGACCGTTGCCCATGCAGGTTCTCGGCCGAGCCTCGATGAGCGCTCATGGATGGATCATTCGATTTCCCCTTCCTTGATTTTGCCCCTCATTTCGCGATTTTGGCCATTCCAAAGCGCGAGATCCGAAGCCGCGGCGGAGCGATTTTCGAAAATACTTTCCAGATTTGGGACCGGGTACTGTACGTCAGGCTGACCGCCTGACAGCGTTGAGGCACGCACGCGACGCGGTGGCCGCCGAGCCAGCACGCGTGCATTCGATCCATCATCGACCGCCGGCGAATCTGTCGGTCGGCTGCCCCGGAAATGCACAGAGGCCCGTCTTCATGACGGGCCTCTGTCCAACTGAATCGTGCACGATGGCGAGTGTCATGTCCCGCCGCACTGGGGCGGGCGTCTGGCACCCAGAGATGCAGCGTTCCGACTGGAGAAGGCGAATCGGGTCGCTGTTCGGCCGGCGCCGGAATGACCGGCGCGGTCATCAACCGCGCTGCATAGAGGAGTATATCGGCAATACGGATTGCGGCGTTGAGCAAAACTTTTCGGCCGCTGAGTGCTACAATGGCGGCATACCTGAAATGCCGCCGATTCTGCGGTAGAATAAGGCGACCCGCCGCCGCGGCGTCACTGAAAACCGGTCGTAAGCCCGACGCAGAC
>JBLMWR010000188.1:0-2793 GCA_050257335.1 Deltaproteobacteria bacterium
CGAGTTGGGTTATGGTGAAGTGTGTACGGTTACCACTACCATTCCCTTCTCAGGAGGTCGTCCCCATGCAAAAGAGCAGAGCGTATCGCGCCACGAACGTCAAGCAGATTTCGGTGGAGCAGGTCCTGGAGGGCCGGCCGGCAGGCACAGTGCACGTCGGACTGGATGTGGGCAAGGAAGAGATTTACGCGGTCGTGCGGTGGAGCGACGGCACCTTCGGACGCCCGTGGAAGGCCCTGAATCCCTCGGAGGTGGACATGCTGGTGGAGATCCCGGGGAAGATCAGCACTCGTGCTTTGTCAAACCTTGATTTACGGGTAGCCACGATCGCCAGAGCGTGGGGGATGAGTCTGTATTCGATGCTTTCCCGCGCTCTGGCGAGCGTGGCTGCAACCTAACTCTTATCTTTGACAAAGCGCTAGTCCGGATTATTCATACTCCCACGAAATGCGGCAGTGCGCCGTAGCAGAACTCGTGAGAGTTCTGACTCCAACGGTAATCGGGGCACCGAATTCTCACGAATTCGGCTACCGCGGCGTGAATTATCCGGGCGAGCCATTCTCTGACGGCGGCGATGGAGTCGACGGGAACCGGTGCCGCCCGCAATAGAGCACGATCGCCCGGTCGAGACCCGCGGCGTCGCGCAACCGGCGATGCACGTCCCCCAAGGCGCAGACGGTCCAGGGCTTTCCGCGGTCGGTGAGAAAGACCGCACCGGCCGTGCGCCCGCCGATCGCCTCGTGAAGGATCTTTGCCAGGGCCGTGCCGATCGGGATCACCCGGGGCTTGCCCGCCTTGCGGGCGGGCTTGTGCGCCGCAAGCATGGTCGCGAAGAATTTCGGAATTCGGGTTGGCGGCGAAGCCGCCTGATAAATCCGAAATCCGAAATCCCGCCTCCCAAATCTGAATGTCCTCGATCCGGGCCCGGACCAGCTCCCCCGGGCGCGAACCGTCATTTCGGGCGGGGTTCCAGGGCGGCGGCTTCGTCGGAGGAGAGGAGGCCGTCGCCGTCCCGGTCGAGCTCGGCGAACTTCTGCCGGCTGCCGAGGAATTCCAGCAGGCTCACGTCGCCGTCGCGGTTGCGGTCCATCTTCAGGAACCAGGCGGGGCCCTTGCGCTCGGCTTTGACCTGGGGCTCGACCGGCCCGCGCAATCCGAGCACCGCGGTTTGAGCGGCGCGAGGGCCGCCGCGGGAGAGTTCGAGGGTCAGGTTGTACGACATCTCGGCCCCGCCCAGAAACCCGTCGCCGTCGCGGTCTTCGGTCGCCAGGAGCGAGGGGGCCAGGTGCAGCTCGCGCGGCGTGAGAACGCGGTCGAAGTTGCGGTCGAGGGTGGTGAAGAGATCGGAGCCCTGATCGGTCGCTTCCAGAACAAGCTGCACGGCCCCGATCCGGGCCCGCTGCAAAAAGAAGGCGTCGAATTCGGAGGCGGAAATCTTGCCGTCGTGGTCGGCATCGACGACGGCGAAATCGGGCCGGTCGGGCACGTTCATGAATTCATTGGCGTCGAGGTATTCATTCGTATCGGCGTCGAAGTCGCGCAGGCGGGGGCGGTTGTCGTCCTTGGCCGGGTCGCGGTTGTTGCGGCGGAAATCGATTTCGCTGGCGCCGACGTGCAGGCGGTAGCCTCCGTCGAGCTTCCGCCGGAGCCGGTAGCGGGGCGCCGCCTCGGCTTTTTTCCGCCCGGCCCCGCCGCCACCGAGCGCGAAGGGAAGCTCGGCATCGAGCGGCAGGTCGAGGAACCCGCGCAGCTCGGTCCGGCTCAAAAGCTGATCGCCATCGGCATCGAGGGCCGCCAGGCCGCCGTCGGCGGAAAGGATTTCGGCCGGCGCGCGGAGCGAGAGGGCGCCGTCGCGGTTGCGGTCGTAGCGGGCCAGCAGGATCTCGGCGACCGCCGCCGCGTCGAGCGCGCTCGACAGCAGGATGACCGAACCCTCCCCCGCGGCGGATTCGCCCGACGCGCCGCCCGGCGAGAGCGACGGACCGGCCAGCAGCTCCTGCTCGGTAATCAACTGGTCGTCGTTGAAGTCGCGGCAGTGGAGACTCTGCTCGGCGCTCCTCAGTTCCTCGGGCGAGAGGCGTCCGTCGCCGTCAGTGTCGAGGAGCGGAATGAGGGCCGGGCCTGCACCGCGGCTCGAGAGCCGCTGGCGCAGCGACAGGGGCGGGGCGGTCTGTTCGATCCGGCTGCGAAGCTCGTCGCGCGTGAGATTGGCGGCGCGCATCATGGACGCGGCGGGTTTGCCGGCCGCCGGCGCGGGTGCGGCGCCGCGGCTGAAAATCGCCGCGACCTGCCCCGCCTGCTCGGGCGTGAGCCGGCCGTCGCGGTCAGAGTCGAACTGGTCGAAGAGACGGTTGAAGGCCTCGCGCCAGGCGGTGCGGAACGGAACGCCGTCGATCTCGATCCGCAGGCGCAGTCGGATCGGCTCCAGCGGCCCCAGCAGCAGGAGGTCCTGCACATCGGGGGGCGGGCCGGCGACCTCGGCGGCATCCTCCGGCGGCCCGGCGTGGGCGGCGAGGATGCCCGCCATGAGGGCGAACGCCACCACGATCGCAACGTAGCGCGCGGCCGCGATCGGAGTTGCGCGCCTTCGTCGAGAATGCGAATGTCTCACGAAAAAAGATCTCACGCAAAGGCGCAAAGGCGCAAAGGGACGGTCGCAAGCGACCTTTGCGCCTTCGCGCCTTTGCGTGAGGTTTGTCAACGTCTTCATATCTTTGTTCAAGCAGAATGGCTTGGCGTCACTCGTGCTGCTGACCGCGTGTTTCGTGGCGTGCCGCGAAGGCTTTCAATTAG
>JBLMWR010000189.1:0-4167 GCA_050257335.1 Deltaproteobacteria bacterium
CTCGCAACGGGACGTTGACGGGCCGGTTCGTCTACGGCGGCGCGCCGCCCGCTCCAAAACAGGTCGATTTCTCCCCACCGAAACCCGGCGCCGACGGTCGCGTGGCCGGGACGAAGGCCGACAACGACTATTTCCGGCCGTTCAAAGTCTTCGACGAATCGCTGAAAGTCGGAGCCGACGGAGGCGTTGAGAACATCGTGATCTGGATTCAAAGTGCGAACCTTGTTGTGGAACGCATTGAGAAGAAGCCGATCGCGGTCACGATCACTGCCCGGGACGGCCGGTTCGTCCCGCACGTCGTCCCCTTTCACGCCCCCCGGATCGTCGTTTTCAAGAACGAGGCCGAGGTAGCTCACGATTTTCACGTCTCGGCGTCAGAAAGCATTAACGTGCTGGTCGCCGCGCGTGAGCAAGCCTCAATTCTGATTGACAGGGACGAGAAGCTGCCGGTCACACTGTCGGACGACATCCATCCGTGGATGAAGGCCTATCTCTTGCCGCTCAAGCACCCGTATGCGGCCGTCACCTCGGCGACGGGCGAATTCCGAATCGACCACAGTCCGCCTGGCGAATGGGAGATCGCGTTCTGGCACGAGCGCTGCGGCTACGTGAAGAGCGGGGCCACCCCCAGCGGACGGATGACCGTGAAAATCGGCACCGCGGAGATCGACCTGGGAACGATCAGGCTTGCTCCCGAACTGTTTGAAAAACACTCTGCCGCCGGGCCGGTTCCCGGCGCGGCGGAATCAGACAGCACTAAACCCGCGGCGCCGCACACCGAAGGCTGGTTCTGGCCCGACCCGTATCCCGGACTGGGGCATGTGGAAGGAGCCCGCGACGGCTATCAGTATTTGCGGATTGCGGCGGATTCCGAGGCGGGCAAGGACTTGCGGACGACGGCCGCACAACAGTCCGCGCTGCAGGACCTGTATTGGGCGACCGCCCGGCGCGAGCCCGAGCTGGCAAAGCAGTTGGTTCGGGAAGGGTTGGACGAAGAGCAGCGGAAAAGGCGGCTGGCGGAACAATGGGAACAGGCGCGGCATACCGCACGCGCCATCCTGAGCGAGGCGCAGGACCGCCGCGTCGAACAATTATTGCTCCAGCGGCTCAGCTACAACGCGTTTCGTCGCGACGATGTCGCCCGGAAGCTGGAGTTGACCGACCGGCAAAGGGAACAGATCGCCGCCGCCATTACCGCGCACCTCCGGCGGATCCGCGACAACGAAGCCGAGCTGGGCCGGGCCGTCGAGCGGCTCGGAGGGCACGCAAAGCGCAATCCCGTCCTCATCCGCCAGCCGAATGGCGTATTTCGCGAACAGAAGGAGCCTGCAGGAACCGAGGTCGTCGATGAATCGGCCGGGCGCGATGCTGCGAGTCGGGACGGCGATCGCGAAACTCGGCTGGGGAACGAAGACCGCGTGGAAACGCTCGAGCAAGTCGTCCGCCGGCTGACGGCGGTGAAGGCCCGCAAGGGACGCCTGTCGCATCGCCAGGTCTGGGACGAGATTCACGATATCCTCGTCCCGGCCCAGCGCGACCAGTTCAACGCGCTTCGCGGCCCGATGCCGGAAAGGGTGCGCGACGAGTTGCACCATTTCGAACCGGAAACAGCGGACTCGCCCGGCGCGCCGGCGACTCGTGACAAGTCCGCCGGGGCCGCCACTTCGAAAACCCTCACGATTACGATCACCGCAGATGCCGACGGCCACGTCGCGTCACTCACAGTCGGACTCGCGAAATTGTTCGACGGTCCGCTTGACGACAACCGCCTCCGCCAGCTCGACAAACGCCTCAAGGACGTCTTCGCCATCGAGGGGACCTTCGACGGAGTCGTTCTGCGCGTCGGCAAGTCCCTGAAATACGAGGAATTGATCAAGGTGATCAACGTCTGCACGGTGCAGAAAATGGCTGACGGCAATCCCGTCAAAAAGATCAGCTTTGTCGAATTCGGGGACAGGTGAGCGCTCTGTGCGGCGAATCCAGATGGACGCCCACCGGCTCGGCTACGTGAGAATCTCTTCGCCCGTTGACTTTGGTTCCGGACGACCGCCGGGCTGGCTTGCGGGCTTTCCTTTCATGTTTGCCACGGACGGGCTGGGAAGCCCATCCTGCGTCTACGGACGCCCGTCACGGAGCATCTCGCGGGCGGCATTGCGCCCGCAGGCCCCCATCACGCCGCCGCCGGGGTGGGCCGCGCTGCCGCACAGGTACAAGCCCGAAATCGGCGTGCGGTAGTCACTCCAGCCGGCGACGGGGCGCAGGCTGAAGAGCTGATTGAGCGGCATCGCCCCCTGAAAGATGTTCCCACCGGTCAGCCCGTAGATTCGCTCCAGGTCGACGGGCGAAAGCACCTGCCGGTGCAGAATCGAAGCGGGGACGTTGGGAGCGTAGCGGGCGATCTCGGCGATGCAGCGGTCGGCGAACTTTTCTTTCAGGTCGTCCCACGACAAACCGGGAGTCAGCCGGTACGGAGCATACTGCACAAAGAGCGAAAGGATGTGGTGACCCGGCGGCGTCAGCGTGTGGTCCACCGAAGTGGGAATCGTCATCTCGACGATCGGGCGCTCGGACGGGCGGCCGTATTTGGCGTCGTCATAAGCCCGTTCGAGGTAATCGAGCGTGCAGCCGATATGGATCGTGCCGCGGTGCTGCGGGCCAACCTCGTTTTTCCCGGGAAGACAGGTGAAATCGGG
The DNA here is from genome assembly GCA_050257335.1 of Deltaproteobacteria bacterium. Taxonomy (GTDB): domain Bacteria; phylum Planctomycetota; class Planctomycetia; order Planctomycetales; family Planctomycetaceae; genus JACQFH01. The sequence continues at coordinate 2,694 of JBLMWR010000189.1, forward strand.
CAGCTCGCTGACCGCCAGATTGATCTTCATGCTGGCGCTGGAATAATCGATGCGCGCAGCCGCTTCCCGAAAATCGTTCGGCAGATCGGCCGGTTTGAGCAGCTTCTCGAACGTGAGATGTGCGTCCACGCTGGACGCAATGCGCGTCGCCGCAATCTCCTCGCCGGTCTCCAGCCGCACGCCAGTTGCGCGGCCGTTGGACGTCACGATCTCGCTCACTGCCGCGTTGCAGCGTATTTCCACGCCCGCCGCCCGGGCTGACCGGGCCATCGCCTGCGTGAGGGCCCCCATGCCTCCTTCGACGTATCCCCACACGCCCCGCGCACCACCCGCCATTCCCATCACGTGATGCAAGAGCACGTACGCCGTGCCGGGGGCCGAGATCGGCTGAAACGTGCCGATGACCGCGTCGGTGGCGAGCGTTCCCTTGAGGACGTCCGATTCGAACCAGCGGTCGAGGATGGGCCGGGCCGCGCCGGTGAGAATTTCGATCGCCTGCGGAATGTCGTTCCCCAGTTTCTTGAGCGCTCCGAACAGAGAATAGCCCCGCTTCAGGTCGCGCAGCTTCTTCCCGAGGCCGACCTTCCGCCACGTCTTCGGCAGCGGCAACAGATCGGGGGGCGTGGCGGAGAGCGTGGGTTCCAGACACTCGGCGATCCGTTCCAGCAGCGCCTCGTAGCGCGGAAAAGCCTGGGCGTCATGTGCCGAGAATTTGGCGATCTCGCGGTGATTGGCCTCGTTGTCGGGCCCCAACAGCAGATATCGTCCGTCCTCCAGCGGCGTGAACGACGAGGGACTCCGGGGCAGCACCCGGTAGCCAAATTCGCCCAGCCGCAGGTCGCGTTCGATCTCGGGCAAAAGCAGGCTGACGACATACGAGGCGGTCGATACCTTATATCCGGGCCACAACTCCTCGGTCACCGCTGCCCCGCCGACCAAATGCCGCCGCTCGAGGACCAGCACCTTCCACCCCGCCCGCGCCAGATAAAACGCCGTGACGAGGCCATTGTGTCCGGCTCCGATGACGATGCAGTCGTACATGGACCGATTCATACCCGGCAATGAAGGAATTGTCACTCGACCGATTCGTTTTCCGTTCCGGCCGCAGCGCGATCCCCGGCTGGCTCACCAACGGCGTTACGCGCCGACTGCTTCGGCGGCTGATCCGGCCGCGGCTTCCAGCGTCCGCGTTCGCGGACACTGCCCTGGCATGCCCGCGTTATTTGATCGTTGACATTTGTAGTCGAATCGCGTACAGTTTCAAACGAAGCGGCGGACGAGCTGCCCGTTGACGGCGACAGAATGCGAGGCCCATACATGACTCCCGCGGGACAGAAGGATCTTTCCAAATCCGAATGGAAGATCATGAAAATTATGTGGGAATTGCGGAAGGCGATGGCCCGCGAAATCTACACGATCGCCGGCCAGCAGTATGCGTGGACGCCGGCCACCGTCAAGACGATCCTCAAACGCC
>JBLMWR010000190.1:0-3919 GCA_050257335.1 Deltaproteobacteria bacterium
GGATTCCGACCAGGAGCCCTTGTTCGAATTGCGGACCGGCTGGCCGACCCCGCGCCAGCCGCCGACCAGCGGATTCAACTCGGCGAGCGCCTCCTGAATCGCCGCCCGGTTCTCCTGCGCCCCTTGGCCGGGTTTGGCGTCTCCTTTTGTCGCCTTGTTCTCTGCCAGGGCCGCCGCAGCGATCGCCAGACCCAGACCGGTGGACAAGAGCGATTTCGAGAATGCATTCATGGCGGCAACCTCGTGCGACCAGGCGGATGATAAGACATTCTGACTTGGATTTTAACGGATGGCGAGCATCGGCGAATGTCAAGATCGTGAGCTGGCAGACCGTCGCGGTTAGCTGCGGGTCAGTTTGCGGAAGCGTTCGAGGAGGTCGCGGGTGACAGGGCCAGGTTTGCCGGTGCCGATCTGCCGGCCGTCGAGGCTGGTCACGGGGACGAGTTCCGCCGCCGTGCCCGTCAGGAAGCACTCGTCGGCGATGTAGATGTCGTGGCGCAAGAGGGTCGTCTCGGAGACGGGGATCTTCGCCTCGCGGGCCAGCCGGATGACGGCGTTGCGGGTGACTCCCTCGAGGATCCCGGCGTCGACCGGGGGCGTCTTGAGCGTTCCCCGGTAGACGACGAAGATATTGTCCCCCGTGCACTCGGCCACTTCCCCCTTGTGGTTGAGCATCAGGGCCTCGACGCAGCCTCCGTCGATCCCTTCGATTTTCGCCAGGATGTTATTGAGGTAGTTGAGCGACTTGATCCGCGCGCTGAGCGCCTGAGGGTGATTCCGCAGCGTGCTGGCGGTGATCAGTTTCAGCCCCTGCTGGTACGTCTCGGGAGGGTACATCGCGATGGTGTCGGCGATGATAATGATCTGCGGATGGGCCGTCTTGCGGGGGTCGAGCCCCAGCGTCCCCGCGCCGCGCGTCACCACCAGCCGCACGTAGCCCTCCACCAGGCTGTTGGCGGCGACGGTGCTGTTGACCGCCGTGGCCAGGTTGGCTTTGGACATGGGAATCTCGAGGCGAATGGCCAGCGCGCTCTCGTACAGGCGGTCGAGGTGCTCGCTCAGCAGAAACACCTTGCCGTTGTAAATGCGAATCCCTTCGAACACCCCGTCGCCGTACAGGAAGCCGTGATCGAAAACACTGATCGTTGCCTGTTCTTTGTCGACCAGCTTGCCGGAGATGTAGACCTTGGACATGGAGAATCTCAGAATTGCAAATTAAAAACTGAAAGATGGCAATTGCAGATCGAACCAGCGTGCGTGCAGCGCCGAAGGTTCGACCGGCACCAATCGTTTTTCAAATCGCGGCGCGGCGACCGCCTGAAGGCGGTACTACAAACTCTACGCCGCTTCGCCCCAGGCCTCGAGTCGGCCCTCGGCCAGCCGCACGACGCGATGCGCCTGCTGCGCAATCGATTCGTCGTGAGTGACCATGATGATAGTCAGGTCGTTTCTGCCGTTCAAGGAGCGGAGCAACTCCATGATTTCGGCGCCGGTCTCGGCATCGAGGTTGCCGGTGGGCTCGTCGGCCAGCAACACCTCGGGGTTTCCCATGAGCGCCCGGGCGATCGCCGCCCGCTGCATTTCGCCTCCGGACAGCTCCGACGGACGGTGTGTGAGGCGGTGCCCGAGTCCGACGCGCTCGAGCATTTCGCGGGCCTGTTCGTGAAACGCGCGGCGGCTTTTCCAGTAGCTCCAGGCCGAATGCCGGATCATGAGAGGCGCCAGTACGTTTTCCAGGACGCTCAGCTCCGGGAGCAGGTGATAGAACTGGAAGATGAACCCGAAGACGCGGTTGCGCAGCTCGTCGCGCGACCGGGCGGGCAGATCGTCGATGCGCTGGTCGTAGAGCGTGACTTCCCCGACGTCGGGACAATCGAGCAGTCCCAGAAGGTGCAGCAGCGTGCTCTTTCCCGAGCCCGACTGGCCGACGATCGACACGAACTCCCCGCGGCGGACCTCGATATCGACCCCCCGCAGCACGGGAATGTTGTGCTCTCCCTTCCGGTACGCTTTCTCGACGGCAACGGCGGCAATGTGCGCTTGCGGCATTTTGATGATCTCGGGCATGGAGAGCTTTCCAGGAAGTTTACTCGATTCAGTCTCGCGTGTTTAGCCGCGGGGCTTGCCCCGCGCCTGTTGCACGCGCCCCGCGAGCGGGGCGGCTAAACACAAAAAATGCGTCTTGCGTGCACGAATGACGGCTTGCTCGTTATTCATGGCGCAGCGCCTGCACGGGGTGCAACCGGGCGGCGCGGCGTGCCGGAAGGATGCTGGCGAGAATGGCGATGGCCACCGCCCCCAGCGCCACCGAGACGACCGTCATGGAGTGAACTTTCGTGGGAATGCTGGGGAAGTAATAGATCGTTTCGTCGAAGACTTTGCGTCCTGTCAGATACGTCAGCCACTTTTCGATCTCATTGATGTAACGGACGAAGAGCAGGCCCACCACGACCCCCACGCCGCTTCCCACGAGGCCCAGCGACAACCCGTACGACACGAAAATCGACATCACCCCGCGGGAGCTGGCCCCCAGCGACTTGAGGATCCCGATATCGCGCGTTTTCTCGACCACGATCATGAAGAAGATCGCCAGGATCCCGAAGCCCGCCACGGCGATGATCATGAACAGAAGGACGTTGAGGATCGTCGATTCCACGTCCACGGCCGCCAGCAGCGGTCCCTGCTTCTGTTCCCAGGTGCGAACCTGGTACACGTTCGGGGGGAAGGCGGACCTGAGCCGGTCAGCGACCATCTTGGCGTCGGCGAAGTCCTTGAGCTTGATCTGAATTGTGGTGATGTACCGCACGCCGTCCGGGTCGATCATCCCGCGGACCCGCTGCAGCTCTTCGAGATTGCAGAACACCAGGTTCGAATCGTACTCGCTCATCCCGCTCTTGAAGATGTCCACCACCGTGGCGTTGAAATGCCTCGGTTCGGGAGGCCGGCCGACGCTCACCGTGCTGAGCTTCACGTCGTCGCCCGGAACGACCATCATCGCCGTCCTGACCTTTTTCGTTTCCTTGTCTTCGTACTGGAAACTGACGAGCTGGTGGCCGACGTAAAGCCGGGCTGGAAGCGGCGCCCCCGGGTCTGCGTTTTCCGCAGGCGCGTCGTCATCCATCAGCCCTGCCGGAATTTCGCTGTCGTCGGCCTTGCCGGCCGGCGCTTTCCGGTTCGCGTCGTTCCCGGCGGCGACTTCGCCGTCGAGCCTGCGATTCTGCGCGTCGCGCATGCGCCGGTACTCGAGGAATGCCGGAAGCAGCTCCCAGTCGGGGGGCTGGTCCAGCGTCCGCGCCGCCGGACGCACTACGTTGCCGTCTTCGTCCTTCACCTCGTTGTAATTCCCCAGGTGTTTGGTCAGGTCGCCGACCTGCGCCTTGCTGTCCGGTTGGATGCCGATGATCGTCACCGGCCGCGTGATGTACTGGCCCGCTCCGGCCCACTGAAAGCTGAGCATGCCGTAGACTTCGACCGTGGGGCTCATGGCCTCGATCTTGTCGCCGACAAGCTCGCGGATGATCCGCATCTGTTTTTCAGGATCGGCGGTGCCGTCCATGCTGACGGCTTCCAGCACCATGTCAGCGAGGATCCCGTGAATGCGTTCGCGCATTTCGGAGCTGAACCCGGCCATGACGCTGTTGACCACGATCATGGTGGCCACCCCGAGCATCACGCTGATGATGCTGGCCAGCGCGATGTAGCGGGTCCGCAGATACCGGGCGCAGAGCAGAAGTTTGTACATGAGCCAGTCCTTGGCGGGAGGGAAATCCGAAAGTCTAAACCCGAATGTCTAAGGAAATCTGTGGATGACTTTTTTCGTTCAAATCACGATGGACCAGGTAAGACAGAAAAATTGATGACAGATAAATTCTCCGACGAAAGCAAGACGGCGCAGTTCCAAGCCATCTCATTTTTCTGC
>JBLMWR010000191.1:0-4777 GCA_050257335.1 Deltaproteobacteria bacterium
GGTCTCGCGCAAACTGGGAGAACGCGGCATTACGGTCGACAAGCTGGTGCTGCTCGAGGCATCAGCGAATGGCCGCGTTCCGGGGAACGTCAGGGAGTGCGTCAATATCTACAAGCCGCAGCCGTGGACCGAATACTTTCCATTCTTCCGCGGCTGTACCGTCGCAGCCGACAGCCCTGTCACGCAGCTCGTGAATTACAATTTGCGGGAATTCAACGACGGCCGGTACGACTGGGACAACCATTTCACGGTCACTTTCAACCCCTACGTGCGGGACCTGATGATGGACGAAGTGCTGTCGGGCATAGAAGAGGTTCCCGAACAGGACGAAATGCTCTCTGCGCTGGAAGAGGGCGACGGCCTGAGCGTCGCGGAAGAGATTCCCGCGTCGATGAACTGATGCAGCAAGCCCACGGGGGGGCACCGCCCCAAACCGCGGTGGTCCCTGGGGGTGCCTCCGCAAGTTGAACGGCGCCAAAGGGCTATTCACCCCGCGGCGTGCGCGACGAACCCCCGGCGCTCGAATTCTTCGATGCGCGCCGTCAAGACATCCTGAATCTCCTTCAGCCGGCTCTCGTCCTGCAATTTGCCTCCCTCCCGGTCGGTGACGTAGAACACGTCGAGCACCTGGTCGAGATGCGTCGAGATCTTCGCCAGCGAGACCGACAGACCCATTTCGAGCAGGACCGCGGCGATGGTGTAGAGCAGGCCCCGGCGGTCGTGGGCGAACACGTCGATGATCGTGAACCGCTCGGTGGAATCGTTGTCGATGACGACCCGGGTCGGCTCGCGAAACAGTTTCGGAGTTTCGTCGCGCCTCAGCCGGCGGTGACGCTGAAACAGGTGCTCGACGGTCGTGCGGCCGGCGAGCACGTCGGCGATGGCGGCTTCCACGTCGCGCAACCGGAACTCGGGGACGATGCCGAAGTGGTCGCCGTCGTGAACGCGAAAGCTGTCGATGACGACCCCCGCGGCCGACGTGCAGATGTTCGCCGACAGAATCTCGAGGCCTTTCGCGGTGAGCGCCCCGGTGATTCTGCTGAACAGCCCCGACCCGATGGTGTCGCGGGTGATGACGCGATATTCGACGGTGTTCGTGGGCGGCTCGTACGTCCCGCTGATTACCAGCTCTTCGGCCGCCAGGCGCCGGATGGCGACCAGGTCGCGGGCGATCTGCTCGGGCGCCGTCGCCGTCAGGTAGTGTAAAGGGAGCGAATCGAAATCGTCGTCACGGCGGGAGATCGCCCCCGCGCCGGCCGGCTCGGCGCTGGCTGCCGGACCGCCCGGCGCCCGACCCGCGTCCGCCGGCTGCGCCCCGTCGAGCAGGGAGAAAACCCGGTCAGCGATCTCGCGAATCCGTTCGGCCTCGCGAAACTTCGGCGGTGCGCCCGCCAGAACCTGCATCGCCCGGTCGAACAGCTCCGCGGTCAGCTCGGCCTTCCAGTTGGTCCACGTTCCGGGCCCGACCGCCGTCATGTCCGCCGCCGTCAGCGCGAACAGCATCCGCAGCAGTTCGGGGCTCCCCACGTCGCGGCTGAAACGCATGAGCATCTCGACGTCGGAAAGGTCGCGGCGGAAGGCCAGGTGCGCCATGAGCAGGTGCTTGTGGACGAGAAACTCGAGCATCTCGCCCAGGTGACGCGACAGCCCCAGCCGCTCGGCGACGGCGCGGGCAATCTCGCGGCCGACCTCGCTGTGATCCGCTTCGTACCCCTTGCCCAGATCGTGCAGCAACAAGGCCAGATGCAGGATCTCCCTGTGCCGGATCTGCCGGTACGCAATCCCCACGGGCCCGGCATCGCTCTCGAACCGTTCGGCCGCCTCGACGGCCCGCAGCGAATGTTCATCCACGGTGTAACTGTGATACTGGTTGAACTGCAGCAGGCACCGCGCGTGCGTCATTTCCGGCAGGATGATTTCGAGGAGGCCCGTCCCGTACATCTCGCGCAGCAGCCGCCCCGCCTGCCCCCCTGGACGGAGAACCGACAGAAACAGCCGCGCAGCCTCGGGCGAGACCGTACGCGGGATTTTCGGCACCGCCTGCCGAATCTGCTCAACGAGCTCCGGGGAGGGACGGACGGAATACAGCCCGGCCAGCTCGTACAGGTTGAGCAGCGCCTCGAGCGTCCCGCACGCCCGCTCGCGAAAGCGCGGCACAACGTCGATCTCGCCGGAGCTGACGCGAAAGATGCGGTTGCTGCGATGCGAGAGCAGGAATTTCGCGATGCGGGCAAGCCACGAGCCGGGACGATGCCGGACGGCGAACCGCGAGGCAATGCCGGCCACGGCGCTCGAGTGCCGAAAATAGGTCTGCATGAACCGCTCGACGGGACGCTGGCCGGGTACGGGCGAGACCCCATGCAGCTCGGCCAGGCGGAGCTGCTCTTCACGCGTCAGCACTTCCTGAGCTTTGCCGGCCGCGAAATGCAGATCGACCCGGATGCGGGTGATGAACTCCTGCGCGGCGGCGACGGCCTGGGCGTCATCCCGCGTCAGGGCCCCTTCCAGCCGCAACAGATCGATGTCGGTGGTGCCGTACCGGGCAAAGCCGATCCAGCGGATGAGATGGATGTCGCGCAGTCCCCCCGGCGAGCGTTTGACGTCGGGTTCGAGTTGCCGTTCGGTTTCGCCGAACTGGGCCCGTTCGGCCTGGCGCGCCGCCACGATCTCGCGGTAGAAATCGGCATAGCGGTTGCGGGCAATCTGGCGATGAAACCTCGATTGGAAGGCATGGAACAGTCTTTCATTCCCCCACAGCAGCCGGGCCTCGACGAGCGCCGTGGCGAACTGCGGATCGAGCCGCGCCGTTGCGAGTGCGTCGGCCGGCGTGCGGACGCTGTGTGCCAGTTTGAGGCCGGCGTCCCAGCAGTCGCGGACCGCCTGCGAGACGCATTCGAAAAGCGCGTCGTCGCAGCGGGGAGTGTGCAGAAAGAGCAGGTCGACGTCGGAATAGGGGGCCAGCTCACCGCGTCCGGTCCCGCCCACGGCGACGATCGCCGTCTGGCGCATCACCGCTTCCCGCGTCGGGGCCGAAAGCGGCTTGAGAACCTCTTCGAACAACTCGCGAACCAGGCCGTCGGTCATCCCGCAGATGAGGGCCGCCACCTGCAGGCCCGGGGCGCCGCCGGCGTAGCGTTGTCGAGCCTGGTCGCGCAATGACTGCAGGCGCGCCTTCTGCTGCACCAGCCGGTCGCGCACTGCGCCCGCGACGGGCTCTGGTGCGGACGACAAACGCACGGAATCGATCACGCAAACGGATCCGACAAGGCGAAGAACGATCTGGTCACGACAACCGAACGGCTGACGCGGGACGGACACCGTCGGTATCGCATCCCGAGACGGGGTTTTCGCGCACGCTGATTCCGATTGACTTCACCAAATCGTTCCATCAGCCAGGGCGGATCGACAGGGGGCCGAATTCCGCTCATAGTGCCTCTTCCCCGGTCTCGCCGGTGCGGATGCGGATGACTTCCGACAGGTCGGTGACGAAGATCTTGCCATCGCCGATCTGCCCGGTCCGGGCGACGCGGATGATGGTATCGACCGTGTCGCGGACCATCTTGTCGGGGACGACCACTTCGAGCTTGACCTTGGGGAGAAAATCGACCGTGTATTCCGCCCCGCGGTACATTTCCTTATGGCCGCGCTGGCGGCCAAAACCACGAACCTCGGTGACGGTCATGCCGTCCACGCCCGCCCCCGTCAGGGCGTTCTTGACGTCTTCGAGCTTGTAGTGGCGAATCACCGCCTCGATTTTTTTCATCGCTCAACTCCTGGAAATTGGGCGGGCCGGAGCGCCCGCCCGGGTCTGTCGATCAGTCAACCTGGAAAGCACGGTTCACTTCATTATCGACGGGGCATTATAATCGACGCCGCACGCCGTCGCCTACTACAGGAAGATATACCCTTCCTCCCCATGCTGCGTGACGTCGAGCCCCTGCAGCTCTTCCTGCTGGCTGACGCGCAGTCCCACGACCGCGTCCAGAATCTTGAGAAGAACCAGGCTCCCGATGACGGCGATCGCCATCGCAGCGCCGATGCCGACGACCTGGTTCACGACCTGTCCGGGATTTCCTTCGATCAATCCCTGCGCCTTGTCGGCCCCCGTCACCACGGCGGCAGTCGCGAAGACCCCTGTCAGCAATGCCCCCAGGGTCCCGCCGACGCCATGCACGCCAAAGGCATCCAGCGCATCGTCGTATCCGAATTTGGCCTTCAGGTTGCAGGCAAAATAGCACACCACCCCGGCGGCGACGCCCAGAACGATTCCCGAGAGGGGATTCACCGAACCGGCAGCGGGGGTGATGCACACCAGGCCCGCCACGGCTCCCGAGCACGCTCCCAGGATGCTGGGCTTCCCCCGCTGGATCCATTCCATACCGGCCCATGCACAAGTTCCCGCGGCAGCCGCCAGGTGCGTCGCCACGAACGCATTCGCCGCCAGTGCAGTCGCCTCCAGTGCGCTCCCGGCGTTGAATCCGAACCACCCCACCCACAACAAAGCCGCGCCGACGCAGGTATAAGTCAGGTTGTGCGGCGGCATCGCCTCCTGACCGTGCCCGAGCCGCTTCCCGATCAGCAGGGCGCAAATCAACGCCGAAACGCCGGAACTGATATGCACGACAGTCCCTCCGGCGAAGTCAAATGCCGGAAATGCCGCCGCCTTGTTGGCCGGGTTAAGCCAGCCCGTGTCCGACCAGACCCAGTGTGCAATCGGGCAATACACGAATGTCCCCCACAAGACGGTAAACGCGACCATGGCGCTGAACTTCATTCG
>JBLMWR010000192.1:0-6073 GCA_050257335.1 Deltaproteobacteria bacterium
CAGGGTGGCAATCTGACGCGCATTTCCAAGGGGAAAGTCCGCGGCGATGCAATCCTTTCTTGACACCCTGAATGCCGCCGCCGCCCTCTTGTCGGAGAGGGTCTGGGGGGTGATCTGGCAATCGACGATTCTGGTGGTCGTCGTGGCGCTTGTCGCCGGGCTGTTCCTGCGGCGCTCGGCGCCGTCGGTCCGTTACTGGGTCTGGCAGATTCTGGCGCTCAAGATCCTGCTGATGCCGTTCTGGACGTACGCCCTGCCGCTCCCGCGCTTCCTTCCGCAGCCGACGAACGACGTTGCGCCCGTCTCGCCGCCGCCGGCCGACGCGGGGCGCGCGACGGCGGAGGAAACAGACCTGGCGGCGGCTGCCGATTCGCCCCCGATGATGGAGCCGTCCGCTGGCGACGACGCGCCGGTCCCGGCGGCATTTGCAGCAATGCTCACTTGGCAGGCGTGGCTGTTCGTCGGCTGGGGGGCGGTGGTGCTGGCTCAGGTCGTGCGGGTGATCGGTCAGCGCCGCCGGCTGGTCCGCCTGCTGCAACAAGCGCGGCCGGCCGAGGCTCCGCTCGCCGAGGCCGTTCGTGAGACCGCGGCGCGTCTGGCGCTGCCGCGTACGCCGCAGGCCATTCTGACCGACGCCGATTGCTCTCCCTTCGTGTGTGGCATGCGACAACCGGTCGTTGTCCTGCCGCGCAAGCTGGCGGCGTCGCTCAATCCGACAGAGCTGAGTCACGTGCTGCTGCACGAGCTGGCGCACGTCAAGCGGCGAGACCTGGCATGGGGATGGATCGGGGAGATCGCGCGGGTGGTCTATTTCTTCCATCCGTTGGTGCACTGGATCTGCTACCGGGTGCGGCTGGAACGGGAGCTGGCCTGCGACGCGATCGCCATGTCGCTCTCGGGGCAGAACGCCGGTGAATACGCGGCGACGCTGGTCCGGGTCGTCAGCCAGTCGTCGGAACCCACAGTCTTCAAGACCGCCGCCGCGTCGGCGGGAATGGCTGGAGGTCAGGGATGAATCAGACGTTCGGACCGTGGGGAACTCCAATGAGCACGATATGCCGGGCACGTCGAGGGTCGAGTGTCGCCCGGCGGCCTTCGACGCCGTATGCACGAACTGCGCGGGAAAGTGCACGCACGGCATCACCCTGGCGGGGATCAGCCGCGGAGCGGCGGTATAGTTTAGCCAGGGACGTAAGTCCCTGGGGACCGACGAATCGTCTAGCAAGCCCCGGCAGGGGCGACATACCGATGCGAGAGCAGGTGGCAACGAGTCATGTGGCTTTCCGACAATTGTCCGCGCGAGCCGATTGTTTCTCCTATGCCGCCCCTCCGGGGCTGCGCGCGCTCTTAATCGGCAACCAGTGGCTCACGCCACTGGCTAAACTATGCCGCCGCTCCGCGGCTTTGGCCCACATGCCAAACTCAGAGTCACGAAATGCCTCACTGACGACCGCACGAATCTTGAGCCGGCGGATGCCGCGGCCAGCGCGGACCACGCAGGAAGCCGTCCTAGCCGAGGGGAACCGAACAGGAGGGACACTATGAACGAATCCTTCGGTCCGTGGTCAACCGCCATCCATACGAGCGGCGATCTGCAGTTGAGCACCTTCTGGAAAAGGAGAATGACGATGCTTCCTGTTCTTAGCCAAACGGCAAGTCGATCGTCGCGGCGCGTCCTCGTGCTTCTGGGGGCGGCGGCGGCCATGCTGGCATTGCCGACGCTGCAATGGGCGCCCGACGTGAGAGTCGCGGCGGCTGACGACAGAGGGTCGGCAGCGCAAAGCGACAAAAAAGCAGCCGAGCCTGCGACGACACCCGCGACGGCGTCCACGGTCGAATACCTGCCGCGGCCGTCGAAGGATGAACAGAAGATCCTCGACGCCCTGGCAAAGCCGACCACGATCGAGTTTCTCGCCCTGCCGCTGGAAGACTGCCTGACATTCCTGAAGCATTATCACAACCTCAATGTCTGGATCGACAAGGCGACGCTGGCCAAAGAAGAGATCAATCTCGACCAGCGTGTCACGCTCGACCTGACGGGTGTGTCGCTCCGCAGCGTGTTGAACCTGATGCTGGAACCGCTGGAACTGGCATACTTGGTTGAAGACGACGTGTTGAAAATCACCACCAAAGGCGGGGCGAACAAGCTCATCACCCGCACGTATCCGATCAACGACCTGTATCTGGGGCGCGTGAAAGTAGACGACAAAGCGGTACCGGATAAAGCCGCAACGAACGACAAGCCGGCCGTTCGGCGGGCCGGGGACTTGGAATGGGCGATCATGAACGCGGTCGAGCCGGATTCCTGGGAAACTCTGTCAGGCCCGGGGACATGCACGTACGTCGAGAAATCGGGGAGCCTCGTGATCCGGCAGACGTGGGGGACGCACATGAAGGTTCTGGAACTGCTCCGCGACCTGCGGGAAGCGAAGACGAAGGCCGGCGGAGAGACTGGCGGAGACAAGAAATGAACCGCTCGTTCGGCCCGTGGTCCACCGCGATCGGCACGGGCGTCAGACCCGAATTGAACACCTTCTGGAAAAGGAGAATGGCGATGCTCCCCCTGGTCGGTCAAACCGCGTCCCGCGCCAGCCGGCGCACTGTATTGTTTGTGGGAGTGCTGGCCGCCGTCGGGCTGGCAATCCCGACGCTCAAATGGGCGGGTCACGGCCCACTGGGGACACTTGCCGCGCAGGGCACGGGGGATATCGGCGATTCGGCCGGTCCCGGCAAGGCGGCGGCAATCGCTGCCGGCGGCGACCAGGCGGCCCGGGGCGGGGCGAAAAGCTCGAGCCGCGACGGAGTTCCCGAATACCTTCCCCGACCGACAAAAGAAGAAGAGACGGTCTTGGAGACGCTGGGTCAGCGGATCGACGTCGATTTCATCGATCTGCCGCTGGAAGAATGCATCATCAGGCTCGGCGACCAGACCGAGCTCCCCTTCTGGCTCGACCGCGCCACTCTGGCGAACGAAGGGGTCGCGCTGGATCAGCCGATCAGGTTGAAACTGAAGGCCACGCGGGTCGAATCGGTATTGCACCTCTTGCTCACGCCAATTCAGCTCGAGTTCCTTTTCGAGAACGACGTCGTGGTCATTACCACGTCATCGAAGGCGGCGGAGAAGCTTATCACGCGGACGTATCCGGTGGCCGACCTGATCCCGGCACCCGAAAAGCCCGAGGGGGAGGAAACGACCGCGAAGAAGGAGGGCAGCGACGCAAGGCCAGCGCTCAGCAGAAGGGCCATGCCTTACCGCAGTCTGATGCAGGCGATCGAGAACACGGTAGCGCCGGATTCGTGGGAAGCCCTGTCGGGCCCGGGAGTCATGTCCGCGGTACCACAGACGAGAAGCCTCGTCATCCGCCAGACATGGAGAATTCACCGCGAAATCCTGCAACTGCTCCGCGATCTGCGCGAGTCCAAACGGACGGGCCCGCCGGCGCCAGCCGGGACGAATGCAGCCGGCGGCAAGTAATGCCGCGACAGTGCATGACATCACTCGCCCCGGCGAGCGGGGCGGTTCATCCCCCCGGCAACCGCAGTGCCGATCGCGCAACGTGGGAACGACAAATCGACGTTCGTACGTTCCCCCGGTACTCGGGTAATTCAACGACAGCCGTCTACGACTTGGCGCTCCCGCGTTGCGACTCGGCGCCCCGGCGTGAAGTCGGTGCGTCGACACACCCATCAGCCGGACGAATTGCACAGCTTCACCCTTGTGGTCCGACGGCGACGGCCCGGAACGGCCGTCCTACGCTTGAGCAGGGTTCCGCCCCCCGCTCAGACCGGTGCCGCCGCGCCAGCGAAGCGGTGGGCAGCGAGCAGCTCGGCGATCTGCACGGCGTTGGTCGCCGCGCCTTTTCGGAGATTGTCGCTGACGCACCAGAAGCTGAGCCCGTTGGGGTGCGACAGGTCGCGGCGGATGCGCCCCACGAAGACCTCGTCGCGGCCGGTGCAGTCGGCAGGCATGGGGTATCGCCCGTGGGCCGGGTCGTCGATGACGATGATCCCAGGGAAGGCGGCGAAGAGTTCCCGCGCCTCGGCCGGCGGAACAGGGCGTTCGGTCTCGACCGTAATTGTCTCGCTGTGACAATTGGCCACCGGCACCCGCACGCACGTCGGGCAGATCAGCATTTCCGGGGCCCCCAGGATCTTGCGGGTTTCGTTCACCATCTTCAGCTCTTCGCTGGTGTACCCGTCCTCCTTGAAGCCGCCGATCTGCGGAATGGCGTTGAAGGCAATGGGGTGGGCGAAGCAGGTGTAGACGTACTCCTTGCCGGCCAGATGCGCCTTCGTCCCTTCCAGAAGGTCGACCGTGCCCGCCAGTCCCGCGCCGCTGACGGCCTGGTAGCTGCTGACGATGACGCGCCTGACGCGGGCCGCGTCGTGCAAAGGCTTGAGCGCGACCACCATCTGCGTCGTGGAACAATTGGGGCTGGCGATGATCCCGCGCGCCTTCAGGGCCGCGTCGGGATTCACCTCGGGAATGACCAGCGGCACGTCGGATTTCATCCGCCAGTACCCTGACTCGTCGATGACCGTCGCTCCGGCCTCGACCGCGAACGGCAGATATCTGGCGGCCACGTCGTCGGGCGTGCTGGCGATGACCAGATCGCAGCCCTCAAAGGCTTTGGGACGCAATTCTTCGATCGTCCACGTCTTTCCCAGGAACTCGAGGGGTTTGCCGGCGCTGCGGGCCGAGGCGAGAAACTTGTAGGTCTGTGCGGGAAAACTCCGCTCGGCGAGGAGCTGGAGCATGATTCGCCCCACCGCTCCGGTTGCCCCGACCACGGCCACCTTCTTGAACACGATCAACCGCTCCTGAAACAGTTCCAACAATGAATTCTTGCGCCTGATTCCGACAGGCGCGGGCTGCTCTAAGAGTATATAGCCCGCGAAGATCAGGCTTCAACGCCACGGGAGCGGTTTTCCGGGCGGAAGGAAGGCAAGAAAGCCAGCGCTGAATGACCTGGCGCGGCCGTACCGCATATCCGTGATCGTCGGCGCAATCCGCAGATTCGTACCGCCTAGCCCTTGGGCGGCAGGCGGCCGCCGGCGATGACGAGATGATTCAGCACCTCACGGACTCCCGAAACGCGCTGCGCGATGCGGCACACGTCGGTGGATTCATCATCGGTCTCCAGAACCCCCTGCAGGCAGACGCCGTTGTTGATCCGGCGGACGACCAGTGACGCAAAATGCAGACTGGGGTGCGCGAGCAACTCGCGCTGCACGTCCAGTTCGACCTGGTGAGCCGACTGCAGACCCCCGAACTGTTCGGAGGCAAATCGCGGCGGGGAAGACCCTTTCCCTTCCCGGGACGTTTCCTTGGGCTTAGTTCTTCGCATGGGGTGACTCCTGAGGAATCAAATCGATCCTTGAACCCGCTCCCATTCAGTGTACCTGCCAAAAACGGAATGTACAGGGAACACCCGGGAATGTATGACTTTTTAGCACAAATCATGCCAGCTCTTCACATTTGGCACAGGGCGCATTTTTGGCCCGGAATTCTCGATACTTGGGGCCTTGGGGAACGACTTGCACCGATCCGACCGCGACACCAAAACTGGCGGATTGCCGGCAAAATGTGCAACCCGTCAGGCCCCAGCCGCCGCAGGGCACCGGCGAGGCCGATCGTGACCTGGGCCATGCGGTCGTCGTCGAGGGTGTCGGGGGCCTCGTGGCGTATTCGCCGCCTCACCCCGCGCGTGCCAGCAGCTCGCGGATGCTGGTGTTGTGTTCGACGAGGTACTGCGGGCGGCCGTTGTTGTCCACCAGCGTGGTGTATCGCGGGTCGATTCCCATGTGCTGGTACATGGTGGCGAAGACTTCGTGGAAATGGATCGGGCGGTCTTTGGGCTGCTCGCCCAGGCGGTTCGTCGCCCCGATCACCTGCCCGGTCTGCATTCCGCCGCCGGTGAGCAGCACGCTCGCCGCCCGCGGCCAGTGGTCGCGGCCGGCAGTCGTGTTGACGCGCGGCGTGCGGCCGAACTCTCCCCACACCGCCACGATCGTGTCCTGCAACAAGCCGTGCGCTTCGAGGTCTTCGATCAGCGCGGCCAGCGCCTGATCG
>JBLMWR010000193.1:0-2962 GCA_050257335.1 Deltaproteobacteria bacterium
CTTTCCGAGACGATGGGTGAATGGAATTCTTTGCGTCTTTGCGCCTTTGCGTGATAATTTCTTCGTCCGTTAACTTTCGTTCCGCGCGAAGACCGTGCCAAGTCATCCCAAGTTGCTAATCGTCTTGTTCCTAATTGAAACCTTGCCCAGCAACGAAAAACTCGGACGTTCGTTCTGAATCTCTTATCCATGACGATCGGACAAATCGAAATGCCGGCGAAGCAGCTCCTTTATCGCTCTGAGATTCTTCCCAATCAATTTGCCCTGGAGATTACGCGGCGCGATGCGCTGCGCATCGCAGCACGGCTGGGGTTGTCGTTCGCGCTGCCTGGGCTGGACTTGCGCGCGGCACAGACGCGCGGCCCGCAGCGGCCAAAGTCGCTGATCACGCTGTGGATGGGGGGCGGGCCGAGCCAGTTGGAAACCTTCGACCCGCATCCCGGGACGAAGATCGGTGGCGACACGAAAGCCATCGACACGAAAGTCCCCGGCCTTGAGATCGCACACCTCCTGCCCCAAACCGCCGAGCAGATTCACGAGCTTTGTGTCATCCGTTCGATAGTTTCCAAAGAAGGGGACCACGAGCGCGGCACATACGTCCTCAAGACCGGCTACCGCCCCGATCCGACCCTCATTCACCCCTCGCTGGGGGCGATCGTCGCCCACGAGCTGCCGGTGGCCGGAGTCGAGATTCCGCGGCATATCTCGATACTGAACAGCCAGTGGCCGGCCCGCGGGGGATTTCTCGGCGACGACTTCGATGCGTTCAAAATCCTCGATCCGCGGTCGAACCTGCAGAACATGAAGGCCCGGGTGGAAACCGACCGCCAGGCGCGGCGGCTCAATGACCTCGAGGTCGTGGAAAAAACCTTCCGCAATCGCCGCCAACTGCAGGCCGACGCCACGTTGCACCAGGAAACAGTCCGCCGGGCCCTCACCATGATGACGTCCGAGCAGCTCAAGGCGTTCCAGGTCGAAGACGAACCGGCGGAAGTGCGGGCTGCGTATGGAGACACGCCGTTCGGAGCGGGGTGCCTTATTGCGCGGCGGTTGGTCGAGGTCGGCGTGCGGGCCATTGAAGTTACGCTGGAAGGCTTTGACACGCACGCCAAGAATTTCCCCGGTCACGAAGCGAACGCCAGAATTCTCGACCCTGCCTTCGCCGCCCTCATCCACGACCTCAAGCAGCGCGGCCTGCTCGAAAGCACGGTCGTCCTGTGGATCGGCGAATTCGGGAGAACGCCGAAAATCAATCCTCTCGGCGGCCGCGACCACTGGCCGACCGGATTTTCCGCCGTGGTCGGCGGCGGTGGATTCAGGAGCGGGCTCGTCATCGGCGAGACCGACCGGGAGGGGGTCAAAACTGAGCCTGCCGACCCCATCGAAGTCCACGACCTGTACGCCACGATCCTCGCGACGCTTGGGGTCGAGTACAACAAGGAAATGACGACCCCCATCGGCCGCCCCATGGCCCTGTGCAAAGGGAAACCCATCGAGCGGCTGCTGGCGTAACAAGCTCGGGAACCGGGGGCGTTGATGGATCCCGTAGAATGGGCTTCCAGGCCCGTCCGTGATTAACGCCCGTTTTCGGTGCGCACCGGAGAGCACGCGCAAACGACGGACCGGCTTGGAAGCCCATCCAACGGAACTCGCCCGGTCGAGCCGGAGCACCGCGTCCCGCTGCTGGAAAACCCTCCCCGGGCTCCCTACAATGCGGGGGCCATGAGCCAGCCGACGGATGCCAGATCTCCCGATTTCGAGACGATTGCGGTTGTCGGTGTCGGCCTGATCGGCGGGTCGATCGCGCTGGCTGTCAAAGCCCGCGGCCTTGCACGCGCTGTTCTCGGCGTCGGACGGAATGGCAATCGGCTGGAAGAGGCTCGGCGTCGCGGAGTCATTGACGAATCCGTCGTCGATCTTCGCGCCGCCGCCCGCCGTGCCGATCTGCTCATGTTCTGTGCTCCCGTCGATCGGATTGCCGCCGCAGTCCGCGACGCGGCGGCGGCTTGCAGGCCCGGAACGCTGCTGACGGACGCCGGCAGCGTCAAGGCGTGCCTGTGCCGCGATCTCGCCTCGGGGTTGCCGAAGGGGGTCGAGTTTGTCGGCGCGCATCCCCTTGCCGGCTCAGAAAAGCAGGGGTTTGAGCACGCCGACGCGCGGTTATTCGAGAAGCGGATCTGCGTGATGACGCCGGTGGAATCGAATTCCCGATCAGCCGTCGAACGGATCGGAGGATTCTGGAAGAAGCTCGGTGCGACGCTTATCGAGATGTCTCCCGAAGCCCATGACCGGGCTCTGGCCGAGACGAGCCATCTACCGCACCTGGCCGCCGCGGCCCTCGCCGCCACGCTGTCCCCGGCGAATCGGGAGCTGGCGGCGAGCGGATTTCGCGACACGACCCGCGTGGCGTCAGGAGACCCCGAACTTTGGGCGGCGATTTTTCTGGAGAACCGCGCCGAGCTTCTGGGCAGCCTGTCGCGCTACGATGCGCTGCTGGCGCGATTCCGAACGGCCCTCGAACAAAATGACGGGGCAGCCCTGAAAGAACTGCTGGGAGATGCGAAAATGCGGCGGGACGAGATCGCATGAAATTGCCTGTACAGCGCGGACCCGCGCGACGCAGCGCGCGGGTTGGACGTTCTCTTTTTTTAATGTGACGAATATGCTCTGGGAAATTGAGATTCATCCTGTGGGGCACCTGCCGGACCGCGAGGCGGCGCGGGTGGCGAGTCAATGCCGGGCTCTGGGACTCTCGTCGATCCGCGACGTCCGCTCCGCCCGCTCCTTCCTCGTCGAAGGCGATCTGACCGCCCCCCAGGCCGAAAAGATCGCCTCCACTTTCCTCGCCGACACCATCGTGGAGACGTTCCGCACTCATACGCTGACGGCCGATGCCGCAACAGATCCGAAATCCGCCCCGTCAATACCGGGACCGGGCCGAAATCCGAAATCCCTCCTCAAC
>JBLMWR010000194.1:0-2652 GCA_050257335.1 Deltaproteobacteria bacterium
CTTCTCCCCAGTATACTGCGACGGCAGCGAACGAAAAGGAAGTGCGCTGTCGCAGCCGCCGGCACGGTTGCGGCTTTTCGGCAAGGTCGCTATCTAAAGACGACGCGAAATCATGTGATCCTTCATTCCCTGCGGAGCTTTCATGGCGAACAAAGTGCGGATTGCGATCATCGGGGCGGGGGCCGTCGCCGATTACCATCATGTTCCGGGAATCCGCCTCGATCCGCGGGCCGAGCTGGTGGCGGCGTGCGATCCGAACGAGCTGTTGCTCGTCAAGCGCAAAAGCGACTGGTCCATCACCAGGACGACCAGGAACTACGCCGACATTGCCGCCGATCCTGATATCGACGCCGTCATCATCTGCACTCCCAACGACACGCACTTTCCGATCACGATGGCGTGCCTCGACGGGGGCAAGCACGTCATGTGCGAAAAGCCGCTGGGGCTGAATGCCCGCGAAGCCGGGCAGATGTGCGCCAAGGCTCGCGAAAAAGGGCTGCGGCACATGACCGCCTTCACTTACCGCTTCGCCCCCTCGATGCGGTATCTGCGGCATCTGGTGACGACCGGTAAACTCGGCTTTCCCCGGCATTTCCGCAGCCAGCGGTTTCTCGACTGGCCGGAAACGAGTTGGGGCTGGCGGCAATACAAGAAGAGCGCGGGGGCGGGTGCTCTCTTCGATATGACCATTCATCGCATCGACTACGCCCAGGACCTCATGGGGCGGATGACCTCCATCTGCGGGGCCGTGGCGCAGTTCGTGCCGCGCGATAAAAACCCGGATGGCACCCCCTGCCCCCCTTCCGAAGTCGACGACTGGTCGGCCCTGATCTGCCAGTTCGAGCGCGGGGGCGTCGGAGTGCTGGAAGGGACGACTCTCGCCAAGGGCTACCACTTCGACGGATTCGGCCACGACTGGGCGGAGGTCAACGGCAGCGAGGGGACGGCGGTTTACCAGCTCAAGGAGCCCAACGCGATTCTGATCGGGAAGTCCGGCGAATCGTTGCACAAACTGGACGTGCCGGCTGAATTTCTGAAGCCCGCCGACAGCCCGCGCAATCCGAAAGAGGGAGTGCCAAGCACGGTGTTCCGCTATGATCTGGCCTGGGAATTCGTTTCGGCGATCGTCGAAGGGCGGGACGCGATCCCAGGATTCGACCACGGCGCCTCCGCCCAGGCCGTTGCCGACGCTGTCCTCGAGTCGTTCGAAAAACGCACCTGGATCACGATCGGGAATAAAACATGACCGGCGACGAATTGCGGGCGCTGCAGGCTCCCCTCAAAGCCCGTTACGAGAAAGACCCGGCGTCGGCCCAATTGACGCTGAAGGCGTGCGGTGCGCTGAGGGGAGAAAAACTGATCTGTTCAGTCGATTCGGACCTGGGTCCGATCGACGCCGGACTGCATCCGGCGACGGGGGGCGACGGCCGGTCGGCCTGCTCCGGCGACATGCTGCTGCAATCGCTCGTCGCCTGTGCGGGGGTCACGCTGCAGGCGGTCGCCACGGCGATGTCGATTCCGCTGCGCGGGGGGACCGTTTCGGCCGAAGGGGAGCTCGACTTCCGAGGGACGCTGGGCGTCAGCAAGGAAGTCCCGGTCGGATTCAAGTCGATCCGCCTGAATTTCCACCTCGACACCGACGCCACGCCCGAACAGCTCGCCACGCTTTTCAAGCTGACCGAGCGGTATTGCGTGATCTATCAGACGCTGAAGAATCCGCCGGCGATCACGGCCGGCGTCTTGTGATCGGCGAACTGCGTTCGAGAGCCTCGAGTTCGCCCTCCGTTGTCATACCCCGCGGGTTCGTTTCGGTGAAGTACGTTCCTCACCCGCCGGCGCGCTTGCAAATTCCCGGCGATTGCCGTGACCGTGACAAATTATGAATTGGAGTGCGACTCCGCCTTGGCACGCGGCTAACGCCCCCCGCTCGCCCGCATATTCGTTTTTGAGTACCCGGTCAGAATGACCATCGGCCAGTTGCACTCGTCGGCGCCTGCTTTTCTCTCCACGACCCAGATGTTGCGGAAGTGGACGGGGTTGCCGTGGTCCTGCAGTTTGATGGGGCGCGGGGCGGAGCCTTCTGGTGCGCCGGCACCGGTCTTGGATTTGATTTCGACGTTGTTATGAACGACGATGCCGTTGTGCCGGATGGTGATTCGGGCGTTCGCGGTTTTCCTGCCGGCGGAATCGAATCGTGGGGCGGTGAAATCGATGTCGTAGGTCTGCCAGGCGAGCGGCGGAAAGCACATGTTCACCAGCGGCGCCCGCTGCTTGTACAGGCTGCCGCACTCATTGTTGATGCCTTCCAGCCCGAACGAATCGAGAATCTGTACTTCGTAGCGTCCCTGGATATAGACGCCGCTGTTGCCGCGCCCTTGATCGCGCGCCTTGGGCATATAGGGCGTGCGAAATTCGAGGTGAATAGTGAAATCGCCGAACGGCTGCTTCGTATCGGCCCCGGCCACCAGGAAATGGTCGGGGGTGACGACGCCACCGGCGAAATGCCGCGCGTCGAAGCCGCTGAAAAGGACCTTCGCGCCGGGCGGCGGGGGCGCCCGCAGCGTCTCGCTCATCCGCAAAGTCTTCTGCAGACGGCCCAACGATCTGCCGGCGGAGTCCTTTACGACGACCTGACTGCGGCGCACGGTGAGC
>JBLMWR010000195.1:0-2766 GCA_050257335.1 Deltaproteobacteria bacterium
TCGCGCGACCAGGGGAACCCGCCGTCCGACATGATGATGCTGTGGAACTCGGCGAAGGAGTCCGACATCTGGATCCTCGGCCTGGGGGAGCACTGCGCCGTTGAGTACTGGCCCGTCGTAATGCCGCACGTGGCGCAGTGGCTGGTCGAAAAGAACTCCAAGCCGGCCGCACAGACGACCATGAGGTGAGGGCCTGAGGACTCGCGGCACCGGCCCGGGGAGGCGCGATAGGATCCCAACATGCCGCCCTGGGCCGACTCTCTTCTTTCAGAGTTAAACGCATGAGACCCGCGAAGCGTCTATCCTGTGGTCGTGAACAGCCACGCGACGCGCCCGGTCAGGGGAACGTCGCGGCGCCAGAACGTCCAACCCTGCGTTACGAACCATGGTCGGACGAGGTGCCGCGGTGGCGCCGGCGGTTTCCATGCGCCGTCGTGGCTCTGGCTGAAGAAGATCCCTCGCGTCGCCAGGCGGTCTGCTACCGCCTGGATAGCCATGGGCCGGTCGGCATCTGGCCATAACTGGAGCGTCTTCCGATCGATGACGACGTCATAGGGCCCCGGACAACAGGCGGGGTCACACAAATCTCCGACGACAAACTCCACTCGCCCGTCCTGGCCGCCCGCCCTCCCTCCAACGAGCCGCGCGAGGAACTCCTCCGCAGGCGAGGCCTCGCGTGCCGTCTTTGCCGCCAAGGGTGAAAGGTCAAGCGATGTGACATCGAACCCGGCCCACGCCAATGCGCGCGGCTCCTGCGAGATGCCATTCCCGATGCACAGCACGGAATGGAGACCGTTTTGACGCATGGCGTCGACGAGGTCTCCGTCGTCAACGAACATGTGAACAAACCCGGCGACGCCGTAATAGAGCTGCTTCTCCCAGTAGGCGTCCCAGGCGGCAGGGTCCCTGACCGTGTTGGGGGGGAACAGCCAATCGAAGTTATCGGGCACCTGCGGCATCGACAGAGCTCCCGGAGTTGATGATCGCACGCATGCTACCTGACGAAGGGCAAGCCGCGACGGAGTAGGATGGTGGCCCATGACGCCCTGGGCCGAGCGTCTTCTCCGTGAGCTGTGCGCCTCCGACGCACGCGCACGCGCCCTGGCGGAGGGGCTGACGTACGGTCAATTGAACTGGAGGCCGACTCGTCGCTCGTGGAGCATCGGCCAGTGCCTCGACCACCTGTGCGTGGCGAGCAGGGTCTATGGCGCGGCGATCGCCGCCGCGCTGGAGAGACAGCCGCGTACACCCGTGGAAGCAATCACGCCAGGATGGTTCGGCCGCACGTTCGTCACGAAGTACACCGAACCGGTGCCCAGGGTTCGGCGCATCCCTGCGCCCGACAAGATACGCCCCGTTCGGGAAGTGGACCTCGCGGTGCTCGATCGCTTCCACCGAAGCAATGAAGAATCGCGCGCGCTGGTCCGCCGCGCGGCCGACTACGATGTCAACAGGCTGCGCTTCGTGAATCCCTTCGTGCCGTTCGTGCGCTTCTCGGTCGGCACGGGGCTGGAAATCATCTCTGCGCACGAGCGCCGGCACCTGCTGCAGGCGGAGCGTGTGAAGACCTCGGCGGGGTTTCCACGTTTCTAAGAGACGGCCCTCAGGCGGCCGGCCCCTTTTCAAAGCCGACTCGGCTGGCCTGAGGATCGCGCCACCCACTCGGCTGCAGGCCGTGTCAGACCGCTGTTTCGATCATGGCTCCCCGTCGGCGCAGGGTGATCGCTAACGTCAGCATGAAGAGAGGCGCGGTGATCGCCCAGGGGAAGCCGAGAAACAGCAGCCCGGTCGAGAACGTCGGGTAGAAATAGACAATGCTGATGAGGGGGGTTACCCCGGCATTCGCGATCAGCGATAGTCTGGCCCACCGCTCGACGCCGGTGCGCCTGACGGCCGGAACGGCCAGCGCCGATGCCAGGCCCATCGAAATGTAGCCCACGGCGTCATAGTCCCAGAACAAGGAATGGGGGGTCTGTTCCAGTAGCCCGATCGTGGCAACTCTTCCAGCCAGCTTTGCGGGAATGACCGTTGCGAGTTGCACGACATAGTTCGCAACGACAAACACCGCATAGAGGATGGTGAAGATTAGGGCTGCATGACTCCAGAACTGCTTGTCCGGAGCAGTCAGGTAATGGAAGGCCAGCATCTCCAGAACGAATGGCACGACGATGCAAAGAGAGGTTCCGTAGATGAGAATCTCATCGGCGGGAAAACGCAGGATTCCCGCGACCTGCAGGATCTGCACGACATCGTACGCCACAGCCGACGTGAACGCCGCCACCCCAAACCGGTACCCAACGCTGCCAATGCTCCTCATCGGTGGTCCTCTGTCGCAGATTCGAGGCCAGCGCCCCCCAGCGCGGTGTGAGTTCCGCCGTCGGGACCGACGCCGTCCGCAATCATAAGACCCCCAACGGGCATGAGGACCGCACACATGTGCGCCTGACAAGCGCAGCTTCAGCCGCGGCGGCTGTTGAACACGCCGACGTCAGCCGGCTTCGTCTCTGAGAAACAGATACACCGCCCACCCAAGCGCGTCCCGGCCCCATCGGAGGTAGTTGTCCCGAGCCTGTCGGATGCGCTGCCTGATTTCCGGCAGATCGGGATCCTCGGGAACGCGTCGACCGTACAGCTCTGCCGCCAGCCATTGGTAGCCTTCGTATCGGTCCCAGTCATCGCGATTCGCGACGACCGCGTGCAACAAAGACAGCCGCAGTCCGATTCCGGTCGCGACGTTCCCGGCATGCGAGCCGAACATCGACTCGG
>JBLMWR010000196.1:0-3021 GCA_050257335.1 Deltaproteobacteria bacterium
CGGGGAGCTGATTGCCTACGGACGCAACGTGCCCACCGAGACCGGGAAAGCGACGATCCTGTTCCAGGGGGAAGGGATGAATTCGTCGGTGGCCGTGACGATGCTGGTCGACGGTACGCGAAACTTTCACGTCAGCGGCAAGGTCGAGGCGTCGAGCGTGCCGCAGGACATGCGGCTGCAGAAGATGCTGGGGCACATCCCAGCCCTCCTGCATCCGAAGCCCCGCTCGGTCCTGGTGGTCGGCTGCGGGGCGGGCGTTACCGCCGGGTCGTTCGTCGTGCATCCCGCGGTCGAACGGATCGTCATCTGCGAAATCGAACCCCTCATTCCCCGGGTCGTCGTGAATTATTTCGGCGACGAGAATTATGGAGTCGTCAATGATCCTCGCGTCGAAATCGTGTACGACGACGCCCGTCATTTCATTCTGACGACGCGCGAGACGTTCGACATCATCACCTCCGACCCGATTCATCCGTGGGTCAAGGGAGCCGCCACGCTGTACACGAAGGAGTACTTCGAGCTGTGCCGGCGGCGGCTGAAGCCGGGAGGGATGATCACCCAGTGGGTGCCGCTGTACGAGAGCAACCCGGACGCGGTCAAGAGCGAGCTGGCGACGCTGTTCAGCGTTTTTCCCGAAGCCAGCGTGTGGGGGAACGCCGCCGCCGGCCAGGGGTACGACGTCGTGGTCCTCGCCCAGTCCGAGCCGCTGAAAATCGACGTCGATCAGATTGTCGACCGTCTGAACCGCGACGATCATTACGAGGTGGCCATGTCGCTGCGGGAGGTCGGACTTCCGTCGGGCCTCGACCTTTTGGCCAACTACGCCGGCCAGGCGGCCGATCTGGCTCCGTGGCTCAAGGACGCCGAAATCAATCACGACCGCAATCTGCGCTTGCAGTACCTGGCGGGAATGGGGCTGAATAAGTACCGCGAG
Source organism: Deltaproteobacteria bacterium (assembly GCA_050257335.1). Lineage (GTDB taxonomy): Bacteria > Planctomycetota > Planctomycetia > Planctomycetales > Planctomycetaceae > JACQFH01. The sequence goes on from JBLMWR010000196.1 coordinate 935, forward strand.
GTGGAGATTTACCAGGACATGCTGGCCCACCGGAAATTCTCCGATTCCGTTTTCATCGCCTCCGACCGCAGGCGGCAGGAACTCAAACGGCGCCTCGGCCTGGACAAACCGGCGAATTAAAGAGTGTGTTGGCGTTCAGGCTTCAGCCTGCTCGCTTGCGGGATAAAGCTCCTCGTTCCCATGCTCGCCCTCACCCACCTCCCCTCCCCACGAATCGCCGACTGCCTCGTGACGTACGTCGAGCGGTCGGCGATCGATATCGACCGCGCCTTGCGGCAGCATGCCGCGTACTGCGACGCGTTGCGCGATTACGGAGCGGAGGTCCGCACGCTGAACGTCAACCGCAATCTGCCCGACAGCACGTTCATCGAGGACACGGCGGTGGTGCTCGACGATGTGGCGCTGATTGCCCGTCCGGGGGCCGCGGCACGGCGCGCTGAGACGGAGGGGATCGAGACCGAGTTGCGCAAGTACCGTCCGGTCGAGCGCATCGCCGCTCCTGCGACGCTGGAAGGAGGGGACGTGCTGCGGGTGGGGGGCGTGCTGCTCGTCGGGTTGTCGTCGCGGACCAGCCCCGCCGGGGCGGCGGCCCTCGACGCCGTCGTCCGCCGCTTCGGCTACACCGTTCGCACGGTGCCGATTCACGGCTGCCTCCACCTCAAGACCGCCTGTACCGCCCTTCCCGACCGGCGCCTGCTCATCAACCGCACGTGGCTCGACGTCGAGGCGCTCCGCGGATTCGAACTCATCGAGGTTCCCGCCGCCGAGCCCTTCGGCGCGAATATCGCCTGCCTCGGCGAGCGCGTGCTCGCCGGCGCGGAACACGCTCAGACCGCCGACCTGATTCGCGGTATGGGTTTCGAACTGCGCACCGTAGAACTCGACGAATTTGCCAAAGCCGAAGGGGGCGTCACGTGCCTGAGCCTTCTGCTGGCCTGAGACTCGCGAGACGATTTTCAATCTTCCATGCCGAAGCTGGGACCAGTCCCAGCACTCCGTCGTCTCGCGAACTCGCGCCTCACTGAACCGATTCACCGTCGGCGCCAAGATTTCATTCCCCCGGATGATTCACACTCGGGAGAATTCCGGTCGCGGTGGGAAAATACCAACCGGAAGCGCAAGCGAGAGAGTACGTTGTCACGCCCTCGCTCGCGCTTCGGGCCAGTATCCGGAGCATGAATAATTCAGGTTCCAGCCTTGCCAATCCAGTGCATAAAAGACACAATGTCTGGAGCGGGCAATCCCACGATTCGCACGGACCGCGGCAATGAACCTCAATCGATTCCGTATCCTTGCGCTGGTGCTCTTGAGCCTCGTCGCGGCGCCTCCCCTCCTGCCGGCCGAACCTCCCATCGCCGAGTTGCTCAAGCTGCATACGCAAGAGGCCCGCGCCTATCGCGTCTTTCGCGACGAGAAGCAGACGCAGGAACTCGAGTTCAACGCCAAACCGGTTTTCAACTGGACGAATGTCGTCGGCGAGCACACCCAGTTCGGCCATCTTTTCGTCTGGACCAACGCGGGCCGGCCGGAGGCCGTTGGCACGATCTTCTCGACGCGGGCCTCCGATTCGGGGCGGCGGATGCTCGTCCACGAATTCCACACACTGTCGACCGGCAGGCTCTTCCCCGTCACGCCCGAAAACAGCAGGTATCGGTGGACTCCCGAGCGGGGGATCACGCTGACGGAGTGCGAAGACGCCCCGCGCGTCGCCGACGCGGCCGGGCAGCGCCTCGCGCAAATCCGGAACGTGGCCCGGTCGTTCTCCGCCCAGAGCCGCTCGCGCGAAGGGCAGACGTGGGAGCTTCGTCTCCTGCCGACTCCCCTGCTGCGCTACGAGGCCCCCGCGGCGCAAGTTCTCGATGGGGCCCTGTTCGCCATGGTGAGCTCGGCCGGAACCGATCCGGAAGTTCTGCTGTTGATTGAGGCCCGGCACCCGAAAGACGACGACAAGTCATGGAAGTGGCACGCGGCGGCAGTGCGGTTTTCCGACAAAGACCTCACCGTCCGGCGCAACGACAAATCGCTCTGGTCGTCGCTCGACGACGGCAGCCGCCGGGCCGACATCAATGCCGACTACACGCTCATTC
>JBLMWR010000197.1:0-6922 GCA_050257335.1 Deltaproteobacteria bacterium
GCGAAGCGACGCGGCTGGCGAGAAGCTCCGTTTCGTCCCCGTTCCCCGCGGCCCCTTTTCAGCCGGCCGGGTTCCGCCCGGAGGTGGTTTTACACGGTCCGAAGGGTCCTCCGGCCGCAAACCGGCCGCGCCCCGAGTGGACGCGATCGACGACGACAGCCAGTAGTGGCTGACGATAAGCCCGCGAACGCTGGAGTTGGGGATTCAGCCTGCACTCTTGTTGGATCAATAGTGCGGTTGCATCCGTCGCCGGTGCACCTGGAACCTCCGCTTGCACTCAGCACGATCATCAACGCGCGCAGGCTGAAGCCTGGAATTTCACGGTTGCGCATTGGTCGATCGTCGGGGCGGAAGCGCGATTTGCATCCTCAGAAAACCACTTGATCCGACCCCCCTGCCCCCCCTTGCTAAGGGGGGGAGAGGTCGTTTGGACTCTTCGACCCCTTTGACCATTTCGACCTCTTCGACCCACGACGGGACTGACGTCCCCCGCTCGCCGGATCGTGCGCGAGTTACGCCACGATCTCCTGCACGACGCGGGCGGGGCGGCCGTCGGTGAGGCGTTGTTCGCGGCCGCTGTTGTGGTACACGAGCTTCGTGTGATCGAGGCCGAGCTGGTTGAGGATCGTGGCCTGGTAGTCGTTCGGGGTGACGACGTTCACCGCCGCCTTGTGGCCCACTTCGTCGGTTTCCCCGTACGTCATTCCTCCCTTGAATCCGCCGCCGGCCAGCCAGATCGTGAAGCCCTGGCCGTTGTGGTCGCGTCCGGCGGCGTCGTTCAGCTCGCCTTCGCACACCGGCAGCCGCCCGATCTCGCCTCCCCAGTGCACGATCGTCGTATCCAGCAGTCCGCGCTGCTTGAGGTCTTTCACCAGAGCCGCGGCGGGTTTGTCGGTCCGTCTGCAGATCTCGGGAAGTCCCTTGCGGATCGTGTTGTGGTTGTCCCACGGCTGTCCGCCGAGGAACAATTGCACGAACCTCACGCCGCGCTCCACGAGCCGGCGGGCGATCAGGCATCGCTGGCCATACGACCGGGTGACGTCCTGATCGATCCCGTAGAGCTTGTGGATGTGCTCGGGCTCCTGCGAGATATCGAGCGCCTCTTTGGCGGCGGTCTGCATGGCGGCCGCCAGCTCGTAGCTGGCGATGCGGGCCTCCAGCTCGGCCTCGCCGGGATGCAGCCGCAGATGCCGCTGGTTGAGCTGGTCGAGAAACGCCAGATTCTGCTGCTGCAACGTCCCTTTGAGCCGGGCTGGAGGATCGAGATTGAAGATCCGCGGCTCCTGCGGCCGCAGAACCGTTCCCTGATAGAGCGGCGGCATGAACCCGCTCGACCAGTTGTGCGTTCCGTCCACGGGATGTCCGTCCGGATCGGCCAGGACCATGTACGCCGGGAGGTTCTGCGATTCGTTTCCGAGGGCATAGACGATCCAGCTGCCCATCGTCGGCCGGCCCGTCACCCCCGCGATCCCGCCATGAAAATAGCGGATCGAGACTTCGTGTCCGTTATGACCGGTGTGCATCGAGCGAATGACGGCGATGTCGTCGACGATCCCGGCAATTTCGGGAAGCAGCTCCGACACCTCGGTACCGCATTGCCCCCGCTTTTCGAATTTGAACGGACTGCCGAACAGTTTCTTGCTGGCCCGGTTGACGAAGCTGAAGACGACGTCGCCGGAATAGTCGCTCCCGCTGTTTTTCGTCAGCTCGGGCTTGGGATCGAAGAGATCGACGTGCGACGGACCGCCGTGCATGAAGAGCGAGATCATGGCGTTCGCTCTGGGGGCGAAATGCGGTGCACGTGATCTCAGATCGAGCGGCAGATTCTCGCCGGGCTTGCTCGAAGGCGAGGCGAGCAGCAGGTCCTGTTTCAATAGATGCGCCAGCGCGAAAGTTCCAATCCCGAACGCCGACCGGGTTAAAAACTCGCGCCGGGTGGACGGCGCACAGCACCCCGGCTGCTCCGCAGCAGCCGGGGTGCTTTCGCGCTGCAAGCCGCTCACACGATCACTGTTTTCTTCAATCGACATGCAGAAACTCGTTGGAGCTGAAGAGTTGTTGACAGAGACTGGTCAGGGCCGCCAGCTCGTGGTCCGATTTTTCACCGATCGATCGCAAGTGGGCCGTTTGTTGCGCGACGAACTGACAGGCCAGTTCGAGTTCGTCAGCAGCGATCGGCCGCTGGTAGGCGATCCGCCAGGCATACGCAATCTGCTGGGGAACCGAAACGCCGAGCGGTCCGTGGAAGTCGGCGGCCGAATCCCAGACGACCGGCGGACGTCCCGGTGCGTCGGCGAGCTTCAACTGCACGCCCCACTCGAACGAATCGCTGGTGACATCGCCGGCGCAATCGGTCACGAAGTCGATCGTGTCGCCCGCTTCGACCTCGATATTCGGGACGGGGGTTTCGGTCTCGCGGGTCTTGACCGACCATTCCCCGAGGAGCCCTTGCCGGCTGGAGACGATCCGCCCCCGCACGCCGTCGCCGTTTTCCGACGGGTGCTTGAGCTTGCCGGTGATTGTCAGAATTCCCTTCGCAGGCGCCGTCCAGCGGCGGATGGCGGCGTGCTGCTGGTCGTTCCCCGCGTGGCCTCCCGCTCCATGCAGGATGACCCAGCCGAGCGCCGGGTCGGGGAGTGCCGCGCCCCCCTGCCACGCCGACCCGGTAAAGTGCGGAAGCGCGGCGAATAGCCCCACCCGTCCGGCCGCCTCGTCATAATTTCCGTAACCGAATTGCCACGCCACGTTGGGCCGCGGGTACTTTGCCGCCAGCAGAGCCGCCAGATCCTTCGCAAAATCGGCGGGCGTCTCGCGCCGCAGCCGCTGGGCGAAGTGCTCGGCCTCCTTCAGCACCGACTCGTTGTTCATCAGCATCAGCGACTGCACGGCTCCAGTGCTCGAAGTGCGGCGTTCGCAATTGACCGTCATGACCGGCGCGTCGAACGTCGTCAGGAACGACACGGGCTTGGTCCGCCGGACCTGCAGATAGACGCTCCGCCGAGGCTTGTCCTCCTTGACCATCACCTGCCCGGCGAAGTTCTCTTCCACCGGAACCGCCGGCCCGAACGGAGTGGCGTCGAGCCGGCCCGAGGCGGCCAGCATGCGGTCGCGCAGCACCTCGGCTTCGAGCCGCCGCAGCGGAAAGTGCCAGTAGAAGGCGTTTTCGGAGTCGATTCGGCGGGGGTCAACCGGGGCTTCCGGTTTCTCCGCCGCGGCGATCGTTTTTTCTCCCTCCCCCCTTTGTGGGGGAGGGCCGGGGTGGGGGGCGAGCGTCTTTGGTCCCTCATCACCCTCACCCAACCCTCCCCCATCAAGGGGGAGGGCATTTGGACTGCGCCTCGAGACGCTCGAAGCTCTGCCGCCCGGCACGTGGGAAACCACGGCGACGGAGGACTGCCGGTAGACGGCGGAGTTCATAATCAGCCGGTGCATCCGCTTGAGGCTCCACCCCTGGCGGACGAATTCGTCGGCGAGCCAGTCGAGCAGTTCGGGATGAGTGGGGCGCACGCCCAGCATGCCGAAATCGCCCGGAGTTTCCACGATGCCGCGACCGAAGTGATGCAGCCAGATGCGGTTGGCGAGGACCCGCCCCACGAGCGGATGCTTGCCGCTCATTAGATGCCGCGCCAGCGCCAGCCGGCGGCCCGAGGTCGGCGTGTTCGGATCCTTCTCGGCAATATCAACGCGATTTCCCTCCGGAGCGGCGATCGTCAGGTCGCCGGGGGAAATTGCCTGCTTCGGCTGGCGATAATCTCCGCGGTGAAAGAGGTGCGTCGCCGGCAGCGTGCCGGCGATTTCGTTCGTGACGCTTAGAAAATCTTCCACCGGCTTCTCGCTCCGCCTGGCGTTGATCTTCTCCTGATCCTTCTTCAGCTCGTCCGCGGCTTCCTTGTTGTACTGGTAGAGCACCCCCGGGCTGATGTTCACGCTGGGATGATCGGCCAGCAGCTTTTTCTGCGCGTCGCTCCGTTTGTCTCCCGGCGTGTTATACGCGTCGCGAAACGCCCCCCGCTGGTCTTCCGGGAACTTTTCCAGCTCTTTCTCGAGCGCCGCCGCAACGTACTTCGCCTGTTTGGCGTTGAACTCCGTCTGCATCGCCTGCACTTCGCCGTCGACCGCGGCGGCCTTCGCCCGGTCGGCGTCGGTGTACAGTGAAACGAGCCGCTGCGCCGGGCGCCGCCAGTGGGACGGGTCGAGCGCCGGTTCCAGCACGGCCCGCAGGCGGAAATAGTCCGACTGCGGAATCGGGTCGTATTTATGGTCGTGACACTGGGCGCAGCCGACCGACAGACCGAGCAGCGCGCTGGAAACGATCTTGATCGTATCGGCGACGACCAGGTTGGCGGCGGCATCGAGATCGCCGCCCCCCGTTGCTGTCCCGTCCACCGCCATCCGCAGAAAACCGGTCGCCGTCAGCTTCTCGATCTGCTCGGGGGTGAGGTTGTTCCCCTGGGTATTCCAGGGAGGCGGAACCAGTTCGTCCCCCGCCAACTGCTCGATGACGAACTGGTCGAGGGGCTTGTCGGCGTTCAACGAGCGGATGACGTAGTCGCGGTATTTGTAGGCGTAAGGGCGGGGCGTATCTTCGTTGCCATTCCCTTCGGAATCGGCATACCCCGCCACGTCGAGCCAGTGCCGGCCCCACCGCTCGCCATATTGCGGCGACTGCAGCAACCGGTCGAGCATTTTTTCGTACGCATCGGCGTTTTGGTCGTTCAGAAACTCGTCGATCTGGGCCGGCGTGGGAGGCAGGCCGATGAGGTCGAAGGCGGCCCGGCGGATGAGCGCCAGCCGGTCGGCATCGGGAGCGAACCGAAGTCCTTTCTCTCGCAACCGCGCCAGGATGAAGGCGTCGATCGGGGTGCGGACCAGATCGGCGCCAGGCTGTTGTGCAAGCTGCGCCGGGCTGGCGACGGTATTCTCCAGCCGCGGCGGTTCGGGCCGGCGGATTGGCTGGAACGACCAGAACGCCCGTTCTTCCGGAGTGATGTCGATCCCGGGAGGGAGGCTTTCCGGTTCGTTCCGTCCCACGGAAGCCCCGGCAGCGATCCATTGTTCGACGACGGCGATCCGGTCGGCGGGGACCTTCTTCTCGGTGGGGGGCATCTCCCCCGCCTTCATCCGCTCGATGAGCAGGCTTCCCGCCGCGTCCCCCGGAACAATCGCCGGCCCCCCGTCCCCTCCTTTCACCGCAAAGCGTCTGAGCCGCAGATCGAGATTCCCTTCGAGCTTTTCTCCCCCGCCGTGGCAGTCGAGGCAGTACGTCTTCAGAATCGGCCGGACATCGCGCTCGAACGCCGGCGGATCGGCAGCGCGGAGCGGATCAACCGCGGTCAAAACCACGAATAACGCGCCGCTCACTCGGAAATGTCGATACGGATCGGACATCGGTGCCACACGAGGCCGGAATATAGCAAGGAGGGATCGCGAGCGCTTCCGGCCTGAAGGCGGGATTTGGTGCCGGATGCACGTCATTTGATTTATCTTACTTCGCTCGCGGAGACGCGCCAATGTCGGCCTGTAGGCCGGTCGATTCGTGACCGGACGCCTTCATGCGTCACTTACGGTGCTTCCAATATCCCGATCGACGGCTCGTGTGCGCAACTGCGAATACAAACACATCGTTTCGCGTGCGAATTCGGTAGACGAGGACGAACGGGAACTTGGAAATCCGGAGGTAATGGAATCCTCGTCCCATGACGGGATACGACTCGGGATCTGCCAGCACGCGCAGCATCGTCTCATTGACCTGCTCGACGAACCGCTAAGCCGCCCGCGCAGATTTCGCGCGATACCACGCGAGCGCCTGCCGCAATTCGTCTGCGGCGAGGTTGTGAAACTCAATCACGAATTCAGGTCCGCACGAAGCTGGGCCTGAACTACCTCCCACGGAATCCCCTTCGATCCGTCATTGGCACGGCGCTCCAGCTCGGCCTCGAGCCCGGGATCGTCGATCGACCATCCCGGCAAATCGTCCGAGACCGAATCCATAAGCTCCGTCGCCAGCACCAGGCGATCGGTTTCAGATAGCTCCATCGCCGACTTCAGCACATCTTCGCGCGTCGCGGGCATCTTCGTCTCCCTGGTCGTGCACACCCTGATTGTTTCACGCTATGAATTCTACCTGTATCGACAACTGGCTGCCACAGGAATTTTCCACACTGCTGCCTGGCTTTCTGCGTTGGGCCGGGTCCCGGCGGATCAAAGGTCCTCACTGTCGGCGGTGACGCCGACTGGCGCTGCAGGACGGACGACAAGGGCCAGATCGTGATGGCCGGCATGCGCCAGGGTTCCGACACGATCGACCGCCTCGCCGGTCGGATCTGGGACGCCGCCAGCGGCGAACCGCTGGTCGATGCTTGAACAACTGACAACTCACAACTGACCACTGACAGCTGCCGACTGCCAAAGAAAAAAGGAACCGCGACTGATCCCCGTAGAAGTGGGTGCCGGAAGGAAAGTCAGACGCTCTCCCCAGTGGAGCGATCTGCCTTACGGCCCCCGCGGGAATCGAGTGCGGTTCCAGGACGCGAGAGAGGACGCGGCGTGTTCAAGGTTGTCCCGGTGACGTGCGGTCTTCGTCGAACGTGATCTTGACCATTCACCGAGACGGGTTGAAGAGAAAGCAACTCGCGGGCCAAGCGGGAGGCCGAGATTGCAGATTGCCGTAAGCCACTGACGGGCTGACGACTTCCGCGTTTCTGCAGGGGTGCCCGCCCCCCGCCGACGTTGCCGGCGCGTTGCCTGGCGGCAACACGAACGTGGCTGATGAAGTTTTCCGGAAACAGCGCGTGCCAGCAATGCGCGCTCCCCCGGCAACCGAAATGAACATGAGGGCTGTTGCGGCGCAAGCAGAGCGGGCCGATCCGCAAACGACGCCCGATGCACGGACGGGCCTGGAAGCCCATCCTGCGGGGACAAT
>JBLMWR010000198.1:0-2523 GCA_050257335.1 Deltaproteobacteria bacterium
GGTGTACGATTCGAGGGCGTGGCTGAGGACGTCAAGCCCCGCCGAGGCGGCGACGGCGGCCGGCTGGGTGCGCGTATTGTCGGGGTCGACCAGCCCCAGCGTCGGCTTCAGGTACCGGTGGGCGATCCCCGTCTTCATCTTGCGCTCGACCATGTCGAAAATCGCCACCCCGGTCGTTTCGCTCCCCGTCCCGGCGGTCGTGGGGATGGCAACGAGGGGCATGAGCGGACCGGGCACCGGTTTGCCGCGTCCGATCGGCGCGTTGACGTAGTCAAGGAAATCGGCCGGATAGGTCGCATACAGGTTCGCCGCTTTGGCCGCGTCGATCGTGCTTCCGCCGCCGACGGCGACAAAGGCGTCGACTTTTTCGGCGACGGCGAACTGCGCCGCACTTTGAAACGCCGCGTCGGTCGGCTCGACGCGCACCTGGTCATAAAGCACGAATTCGATTTGGCTCCCCCGCAGCGCCTCGACGACGGCGGCGCCGGTTGGCAGATCGACGAGGGCTGGGTCGATGACCAGCATCACCCGGCGGGCCCCCAGTTCGGCGAGGTCCATCCCCACTTCGCGGGTGATCCCGGACCCAAAACGGATGTTGGAGACGGCAAGTTGAAAGGCAGTGTCGGTGTGCATGCCGTCGATCTTACTCAAATCGCCGGCAGGCGACGACTGATGGTGCGGAGGCTCTTCGCCAAGCCGGCCGAAGTAACGTAGCATGGGCTTCCAGGCCCGTGAGTATCTGCAGCATGGACGTCCAAGTCCGCCGGCGATGAGTGAGAGCAAAGGAACAGCGGACGAGCGGTTCCCGCCGAGAGCCGCGAATGATCGCAAGTAACGGACGGGCTTGGAAGCCCATCCTACTTACCTGCGGCCATTTGCCGCTCGCAGCGGCCGCGGGTATAATCCGGGTTTCTTCGAGAGAACAAGGAGCCGGCATGGGTGCGATTTTCGGAATTGCCGCATTGCGGAAGGCCGCGCCGGCCCTCTGTCTGCTGCTCGCCATCGGCGGAGAGTTTGCGGTAAATGCCCTGGGGGCCGATGATGACAAGAAAGGACCGAGCGTGACTCAAAAGAGCTTTGGCAAGACCCCGGACGGTGCCGAAACGACCCTCTTCACCTGCACGAACGCGATGGGGGTGACGATGCAGGTCACCGATTACGGTGCGCGACTGGTGGCGCTGGATGTCCCCGATCGGAACGGCAAACCGGCCAATGTGACGCTCGGTTTCGACTCGGCGGAAAAATACGGAGTTCACAGCGCGTTCTTCGGCTGCACGACCGGACGGTTCGCCAATCGCATCGCGAGGGGTCGGTTTATGCTCGACGGGAAGGAGTACAAGCTGGCCACCAACAACGGGGCCAATCACCTGCACGGCGGGATCAAGGGATTCGACAAGTACGTCTGGAAAGGAGAACCCGTTCGCGCGCAGGACGGCGCCGGGGCAAAATTCACGTTCTGCAGCAAGGACGGCGACGAAGGTTTTCCCGGAACTCTCGACGTGACGGTCACCTTTCTGCTAACCGACGCCAATGAAGTCCGTATTGAATACTCGGCGAGGACAATCGACAAACCGACGATTCTGAACCTCACAAATCACGCCTACTGGAACCTCGCCGGGGCGGGGAGCGGCGACATTCTTGGCCACAAACTGTTCATCGCTGCCGACGATTACCTGGCCGTCGATGCCGGGCTGATCCCCACTGGCAAACTGGTCCCGGTCAAAGGGACGGCGCTCGATTTCACCGAGCCCAGAGAGATCGGTGCGTGGATCGCCGAGACAAAGAAGGATGTTGCTCCTCCGGGAGGCTACGACCATTGCTACGTTCTGCGTGGCAGCAAGGGAGAACTGACGCTGGCGGGGCGCGTCCAGGAGGCAGGGAGCGGACGCGTCATGGAAGTCTACACCACCGAACCGGCGATGCAGTTTTACACCGCTAATTATCTGGACGGCGATTCGAAGAACGGCGGGCACAGGCAACACTGGGCGTTCTGCCTCGAAACGCAGCACTACCCCGATTCGCCCAACCATCCTGAATTTCCGACGACCGTGCTCAGGCCCGGGCAGACGTACACGCAAACGACTGTTTACAAGTTTCTCGTCAAATAGCGCATTCGTGCAGAACCGCGGGGCTCGCTCCGCGCGTCGTCCCCTTCCGACAATGCGCGCAACACGCCGGACTGATCTCATGAATACATCCCTATCGCTGCCCCGCTTTCTTTCGGTGATTTGTCTTATGGTCCTCTCTGCCTCCGCACAGGCGGCTGAGTGGAAACCGAAGCGGGCGCCGCTGATGACCCGCTGGGCGAAGGAGGTCGATCCGAAAAACCCGCTGCCGGAATATCCCCGCCCGCAGATGGTCCGCGACCGCTGGGCGAACCTCAACGGCCTGTGGGACTACGCCATTCGCCCGAAGGATGACGGTCGGCCCGAAAAGTGGGACGGCGAGATTCTGGTCCCCTTCGCCGCCGAGTCGGCCCTGTCGGGGGTCATGCAGAAAGTGGGAGCGGAGAATAAGCTCTGG
>JBLMWR010000199.1:0-8380 GCA_050257335.1 Deltaproteobacteria bacterium
GAATTGCGAGCTCCCGATGATCATGCCGTGGTCGTTGACGTCCACGGCCTGGCTGGCCCCGAGCGTGTCGTACGTGAAGACGTCGGCGACCGATCCGTCAGTGCTCACAGTCCAGACTGTCGCTCGCACAGCGACGTCCGGATCGGGAGTGCTCCCGACGACCAGAAACGTCCCGCTCGCATCCGGATTGCTCACCTTGAACGCCGATCCTCGGCCCAGATTCGTTACGGCGTAGACTACCGGCGTCTGGTTGCCGGCCTTGACGACGAAGGTGCCGACACATGCCAAGAGCGCGGCAGCCCCCAAACCAACTTTTAGAAGCGTTTTCATGAGCTGTTCCTTTCCATGGTTTGCGAAAAATGGAAAGACCTGCGTTCCCGGCGCGCAAACCGAGCGCCGGGGCGGGGTCACAAGGCCGGAGAGGGATGGGCACCCGCGCATGCGGGTCCGCGGCGAGACCTCACCGGCCGGTTCTTTTCCAGCTCCGATAGCGGCGATGATCGAAACGTCGAGCGGCCGGGACGAGCGGGGCAAACCTGAGCGAACCGAGTACGGCTGCCGACAAAGCGCACGACGGCTTAACGGTACGGTCGTACGAACAGCGGGAAACCGGGGTTAGCAATGTCGAGTTCCACGGCACCGCTGGCGAGGTCGATCACGTATTCGCCGACGAGGACTCCATTTTTGTACTTCGCGCTGCTGGTCCAGCGCGGCGTGCCATTATAGTCGGCGTAGATATTGCTGATGATGCCTTCACTATAGAAGGCGCTGGCTTCGGTCGCGGTCGGTTGCCGCCAGAGAAGCCCCTGGGACTCCCAGTAGGACGCGATAGTCGCAGCATCGGTCCAGCCGCACTGCGCGAGCAGGGTCGGATAATTCGCAGCCATGTCTTCGGCAGTGGCCCAGTCCACCGTCACAGGCGGATCGAACCCGGTGCTCCCGTTCGGCGCCGAAGTTGTGAAAACGGTGTAGTCGAGGCCCCAGACGAGGTTGTTCGCCAGGTCAACCCAGCCTCCTTCGTTAACATCGTAATAGGGCGCCGGCGGAGGGGTCTTCTTCCCTGCCGTGGCCACGGTTGACGCGAGGGCGGCCAGTGCGAACGCAAGCATTATGGGCCGATGGATGAACCTTGGCATGTCCGGGTCCTTTCGTTCAATCTGCGGTAAGGGACAGCAAACTTGGGGGACGACGTTCGCCCCGCACTCTGCAATGCGAAAGACCGCCTGCATTTGTCTCGCGCGGAGGCGTTTTTCTTGAAAGATTTCCCAAGGCATAACCAAATCGGTGCCCGTAACGGATTGGTTCCTGCGACGCTGAGCATGCGCTGCGCGCACGGCCACACGCTCTCTCAATCGCAGGAATCCAGCTTCCTCAGCGTGAAAGACGCGGAAGGCGCACGACCGACCGACTTACGGGTCGGCCATGTCCAGGACCTCCCTCGCCTCGGCATCGAAATGGCGCAGTTCCTCATTATCGCCGGCGTTCTTTTCGCGCCACTCGGCTGCCTTGTCGTACCAGCGGCGGGCTTCGTCCTGGTTTCCCGTTTGCCTGTGGGCCATCGCCAGGAAGTACCAGTCGAATGCGTCCCCCCCCTGGCGGAGCGCTGCCGACTTCTCGAGCGCGGCTATCGCTCCCTTCCAGTTCCCCGCCCGGTAATGGGCCACCCCCAGCGTGTTTTGGTAGGTTCCCGTCTCGGGCGCCAGCTCAACCGCCCGTTTTGCAAGCGAGAGCCCCCAAGCCGGATCGTGAAGCTCCGCGTCCCGTCGTGAAACGAGGTACCAGGCGAGGTTATTGTGGAGCTCGGCTGACGTCGGGTTCAGCTCAATCGCTCGGGAGAAATTGTTTCTTGCCTTCTCAACTTGACGCTGTTTCTCGTAGAGCATCCCTCGATTCAGCCAGGCCTTCCAGTGGCTGGGCTGTAATTCGACAGCTTTGGAATAATCTGCCAGTGCCTCGTCCCATCGCTTCAGAGCCGCCTGGCAGTTGCCGCGACTGTTCCAGGCCTCGGCATTCGCCGGCTTCAGTTGCAGCGCCCGGGAATAGTCCGCCAGGGCTTCCTCCCAGCGGTTGAGAATCTCGTAGAGGTGAGCCCGGTTCAGCCAGGCGACGGTGAAGTCCGGTTGCAGCTCGATCGCTTTCGAATAGTCCGACAACGCCTTGTCCCATTGTCGCAGCCTCACGTAGCAAATGGCCCTTGTTTGCCACGCACCTGCCAGCGTGGGTTTCATTTCGATCACTTCGGAAAAGCCGGAGAGCGCCGCATCCCACTCGCCCAGGGCCATGTGGATGGTGGCGCGATTGAATCGAGCCTGCAGGTTGTCGGGCTGGACCTCGAGGGCCCGGTTGCAGGCGGCAATGGCTTCCGCGAATTTTCGGGACTGGCGCTGGAAGTCCCCGAAGTCTGTCCACGCCGCCGCCAGAGCGTCCCGGTAACGCGGCTCGTCCGGGAATTCTTCGTGCAATCCTTGAAGCGCGTCGCATGCGCTTTGGGACGCGGCCAGTGCCTCAGGGAGGCGGTTGGTTCTCGCGAACAGCGCCGCCAGGCGGCGCTGCACGAGGGCGGCGTCATTGCGGTATTCGCCGCTTCGAAGGTCGGCCGCGGCAAGCTCTTCGAATAACGAGCGCAGCCGTGAGAAGAGCCGCTCGGCAGCCGCCGGATGCTCCGTCGCCTGGAGTTCATCTCCCTGCCTGAGGAACCGATTCGCAAAAGCCCGCCGGGCGTCGGCCGGCACTGCCTGGAGCAACTCGGCAGCCCGCTTCAGTGACGAATGGGCGCCGGCTGTCTCAGAGCGCGACGAAGCAATGACGCTCTGCGTCAACCACGAGCGCACCAGTTCGCTCCGGATTTCATTTCGATCAGGGTGACGCTTCGCCAGAGAATCGAGGCGCGAGATCGCCTCGTGACACGTTCGGTCCGCCTCGTCCTCGCGCCCCGCGACCCACAGCTGCCAGGCAGTTTCCAGAAGTGCCGCCGGATTGTCGGGATCTTCCGGATCGAGGGCTGGGCGCGGCGCCGACGCATGGTGAGAGCGGTCTGCCCTCCAGAGGCGAATGGTGCCGTCCGGACTGGCGCTCGCCATGAGATTCCCATCACGGGCGATCACCAGCGACACGACACCACCGGGATGCCCTGAAAGAGTGATCCGTTGCTGGCCGGTTTCGACGTCCCAGAGCTTGATGATGCCATCGTCGCTTGCCGAGGCGAGCGTCCGACCATCCGGGAAAAAGGCGACACTCAGGACCGGCGCGGCGTGCCCCGGGAGCGTCGCCTCCAGCCTCAAGTTCTCGGGGTTCCAGAGTTTCACCTTGCCGTCGTCGCTCGCTGATGCCAGCAGTCGCCCCGAAGGCGCATACGCCAACGACCAGATCATCCCGGCGGCAACAGGCGAAAGGATGCTCCGCTGCGTGCCCGTGGCGGCGTCCCAGAATTGCAATTGCCCTGCCATCGGCTGCACGCGGTAATTCATCGCCCCCACGGCCAGCGTCCTGCCGTCTGGAGCAAACGCGAGCGACGTCACCTCGGCGCCGACGGGAACGACCTGGCGCTCTCGCCCGGAGGGCAAATCCCAATTCCGCACGGTATGATCTTCGCCGCCAGAGGCGAATGTCTTTCCGTCGGGCGAGAAGGTCACGCATTGCACCAGGCTGGTGTGTCCGTTCAACCGCCGGTGTTCGCGGTCGGAGGACAAATCCCAGAGCAGGACCGCAGGACCATTGTCTTTGAACAGCTCGGAGGCGGCCAGGAACGCACCGTCTGGCGATAATGGTCCCAGAAAGCGAGTCAGTTCCGGGAGTTGAAGGCGACGCTCGGGTCGGCCGGTTTGCACGTCGAACACCGTAATCGCGCTCGATCCGGCGACGAGTGAAGCGCCGTCAGCGGTCAAGCCGATTGAAGAAATACTTCCCGGCTGATGCAGGATCTCCGGGACGCCGGGATCGGTACGATCCCAGAGCTTGAGCATCCGGTCCTCGCCCGCGGTCGCGAAAAACTTCCCGTCCGGAGAGAACGCCAGAGAACGCACCGGCTTGCGATGCGCTGGGACCGCGTGAGATGGCTTGCGAGTTTTTCCGGCGGCCGCATCAAAGAAATGAACCGTCCGGTCGTCCGCCACGGCGAGTATCTGCCCGTCAGGGGAAAACGCCAGGCTCCGCACGTACACCGCCGGGCGATCGATCAGATCTCGCTCCTGGCCTGTTTCGACATCCCAGGCGCGCACGGCATGCCCCCCTCTGGCTACCGCGTCGCGCTGGAGGGACTCGGAACCCTCGTCGCGCGCAGCCGCGCCCGCAAGTTCAGTTGCGGGGGCCGCGCTCCGGTCGGTGACAGCCGGATAGCGCCAAGTGGCGCCGCGGCGATCCATCGCATGGTCGATGGCCGCCGCCACGAGCGTCTTCCCGTCACGCGAAAAGGCGACCGAGTGGACTCCGTGCGAGTGCGCGAATCGCCCGTGGACGACCCTCCACTGGTTCTCCTCGCGCTTCCACAAGTGCACCGACCAGGCGCCTCCTTCCGCGATGTGCCGACCGTCGCCCGAAACCGCGATCGACAGCACTTTGGCCGTGTTGCCGCGCAGCCGCTCGCGTTCTGATCGGGCGGCCAGGTCCCAAATCGAAATCGTGCCGTCCCCATTGGCCGATGCCAGTGAGCCGTCGGGAAAATACGCCAGCCCGTTGACGTAGGTGCGGGTTTCCAGCGCCACGGCCTCCTGATCGGTTTCGAAATCCCACAAACGGATGTCGCGCGCGCCGATCGCGAGGAGCTTTCCATCAGGCGAAAACGCCAGACGCGGCGCCCAGCCGGGAGGCCCCTGCAGCGCCTTTTTTCGAACGCCGCTCTCCACGTCCCACATCGCCACGACTCCATCTGTCGTGCCGACCGCGAGCGTACGGCTGTCTGGGGAGAATGCGCTCGCGGCAATATCTGTGTCTGTTTCGAGAATGTGCCGGCAGCCGCGATGGCATGCCCCCCAAAGGTAATACCATTCGAAGCCGCGGAGATCTTCTTCATCCACGACGGGGCGCTGCGTTTCGAGCAGCTCCAGGACCCGCGCCGTATTTCCCGCTTCCAGGGCCTGCTCTGCCAGGTTCATCTGGGCGGCGTAGAACCGGCGCCGGGCGATCCGCTCCTGTGCCCGGGCCTGCTGCGCGTTCTCGGCCGCCTTGTTCTGTTGCTCCTCAGCCGTTGCTGCATTCTCTTTGGCAATGCGTTCCTGAATGCGGGCCGCCTTGAGGGCCTCGTCTTTTTCGACCAGTGCCTGGCCCTTCTGTTCCAGCGCCTCGTCCTTATCCCTTAAGGCGCGGCCCTTATCCTGGAGCGCCAGTTCTTTCTGGCTGCTCTCGCGGCGGACCAGGGCATTACTCGCGGCCAGGACCACGACAGCAATCAATAAGGCCGAGGCGATGGCGGTTCCGATTGCGAACGTTCCCTTGTTTCGGCGGGCGAACTTCCGCAGGCGGTAAATTGTCGAGGGGGGACAGGCCGAGACCGGTTCATCGGCCAGGTAGCGCTGCACGTCCATTGCGAGGCTGTTGGCAGTCTCGTACCGCCGGTTGCGGTCCTTGTCGAGGGCCTTCATCACGATCCAATCAAGCTCCCCCCGCATCAGGAGGCTCAGCTTCTTCGGCTCCAGGCTCCGGTTGGCGGCGATCGACGGCAATTCCTCGGTCGTGCTCAGTCGCGTGCTCGGTTTCGGAGGCTCTTCCTCCTTGATCACCCGCAACACTTCCAGAATGGCCGCGTCCTTGAGACGCTTTCTGTCCAGGGGGGTCGTCCCCGTCAGCAGCTCGTACAGCAGCACGCCCAGGCTGTAGATGTCGCTCCGGGTATCAATGTCGAGCTGATTCCGCTCGGCCTGCTCGGGGCTCATGTACTCCAGCGTCCCGACAATCGCGCCGAACTCCGTGAACATCGTCCGCTCGGTCAACTTCGAGCCCGTGGCCTTGGCCACCCCGAAGTCGATGACCTTGGGGACCGGCCGGCCGTCATATTGCGCGATGAGCACGTTCGAAGGTTTCAGGTCGCGGTGGATAATTCCCTTCTGGTGGGCGTGCTGGACCGCCTGGCAGACGGGGATGAACAGCTCCAGACGTTCGCGGGGGCTCAATCGCCGCTCGTCACAGTACTTCGTAATGGGGATGCCGTTGACCAGCTCCATGACGAAATAAGGGCCTCCGGTTTCGGTCGTTCCCGCATCGAGGACCTTTGCGATATGGGGGTGGTCCATCAGGGCGAGGGCCTGGCGCTCGGCCTCGAAACGGGCGATGACCTGCCGGCTGTCGAGTCCCGGCTTGATGATCTTCAGGGCCACCTTCCGCTGCACCGGGTGCGTCTGCTCGGCCATGTAGACCGTCCCCATTCCCCCCTCTCCGATCTGCTGCAGCAGCTTGTAGGGACCAATGGTGGAGCCCGGGTCCACTGTCGGAGGATATGCGACTGTTACCTGTGGAAAGGCGGAGGCGTCGTCCAGAAGACTGTCAGCCTCCTCGTGCGCACGGAGCAGGTTTTCGACGCGCCGGCGCAGCTCGGTGTCGTCGCCGCACTCGCGGTCCAGGACCTGCCCCCACTCGGCCGGCGGATGTTCGACGGCAGCGAGAAAAATTGAGCGGGCTTTTTGGCGGTCACTGGTCATGGGAAGCTGTGTTCTCACGGCACTTTGCAATGCGAAAAATGGGCCGGCCATGTCTCGCGACAGTTGAAGTTTTTTTACTGGATACTCCGGCGCGACGCATGCCGCGGCTTCAGGCCATCCGCTCGGCCCGCAGAAAAGCCCGACCATAAGTCCAGTGCCGGTTGGCCGTTGCACGCGAGACGTTGAGACATTTCGCAGCGTCGTCGACCGACATGCCGGCAAACAGACGCAGTTTGACGATCTCGGCTGCGAGAAGGTCGTCTTCGCCCAGTTTCGACAGCGAATCGTCGAGTTCCACCAGCTCATCCGGCGTGGCCCGGCTGAACCAGTCCCCCTCAGCCAGTTCGACGCGCTGCCGATCCCCCCCACGAATGCCTGCCCGTTTGCGGCGCGCCTGGTCGATCAGAATCCGCCGCATGGCTTCGGCGGCAGCCGCGAAAAAATGCCCCCGGCTGTCCCATTTCTGCGCGTCATCAGCCCCCACCAGCCGCAAGTAGGCTTCGTGGACCAGCGCCGTCGCCTGTAGCGTCTGCCCCGGCTTCTCCTGGGCGAGCCGCTGGGCGGCCAGCTTGCGCAGTTCCTCATAGATGAGAGGTAATAGTTCTCCCGCTGCGGAAGGGTCCCCTTGTTCGATTGCCGAGAGGATACGCGTAACGTTGTTCATCGAGAAGTGGGTTCATCCCGGAGAAATGCGCGAGGGTGTGTTCAGCATAGCCGAGCATGTGCAGGGAATCTACCGGCAACGGGATCGTGAGGCGAGCGTCTCGCTTTCCCGCGGCACGCCGTCAGCAACTTGCAGCTGGTCAGGTGCAGCGTTTGGTCAGGCGGCAGAGCAGAATCCACATGCTCCCCAGGCCGCCTGCGCCGGCGAACCCGCACACAGCCGCCGTCAGCGCCCGCCCAACGGGGTCCGGTGGAACCGTCGTCGCCCGGTCCGGCTTCGCGGGTTCAAACCAGACCGGCTGCGATTTATCGACGCCGCCACCGTCTGCCGCTTCCTTTTCGTAGCTGTGTGCCTGGATCACGAACCATCGCCGATAGACTTCCCCGCCCGCGGTGTATTCGATGAGCCATTCCCTCAGCCAGGGCGTCTTCCGGGACAACTCCTCGCTCTTGCGAACTCGCGACTGGATGACCAAGCCGATCACTTTAACCTTTCGTGCTTCCCTGGCTGCTCCGATGCCCTCGACGACGCTCCATGCCCCCCAAGGGGTGAACAGCAGGCAGAAGAGAACCAGCAGCATCGTCGGAGGTTCTTTAGGATCGGCGATGCCGAGTCGCTGAGCATGTTTTTGAGCCATGCCGAAGCCTTCTTCGAGTCACTCGATTGTTCAGGGCACGACGCCAGGCTGCAAACCGGCTCCAGATATTGCATGTCACAGAGGTTTCGCCCGAGGCAGGTAATCAGGCTATCGTGCAATGCGTAAAACGCAAAGGTTCCATCTCATTGAATCTCGGTTTTTTCAGGCTTTTCGGGAATTCTGACTTCCCCATCAACGCTCGGATGGGGGCCATCGCCAGCGGCCTGCAGCCCTTGGTCACTGTGTGCCTGGATAGAGAACCATCAGGGAGCAGGAAAAACGTGTCTTCGCCGAGGCCGAGAAGCTGAAGAACAAGAACAAGAAATCGTGAAGATGCAGTGCCGGGCCGGTTTGACGCCGGCACTCTGGCTTCTGCGGAGCAGCCGCGGTGCTTTCTGCGAAAGTGACCCGCTACCGAGGACGCCGAACTGGAGCGTCCGCGATAAATGG
>JBLMWR010000200.1:0-3548 GCA_050257335.1 Deltaproteobacteria bacterium
AGACATGCGACACTCCTTTATCTGCTGTCAGATCGTCCATGGAGGAAAGTCCCTGTCTCCGGGACCTTCCGGTGCTTACGTCGATTTTTCCGCGAACAGGTGCGTCAGACACAATTGCGACCAGGTTTCGAACTGGTCGCGATCGCGTACGAGTTCATCCGATGAGGCAAACCCTGCCTCTAACATCGACTTTTCGCGGGGCCGAACTTTCGGCGCGTCGAGATCAAAAATGTGCACAATCCCCAGATGGACCTTTCCCACGTCGGTTTCGTCGTCATTGAGCAGGCCGACGCACGTATCCCGATACGCCGTTTCGAGATACACTTCTTCACCGATCTCACGGTGCATGGCGTCCAGATACACCGACCCGAACAGATTCCGATCCTGAGAGGAAATATGCCCCCCCACGCCGATCGACCTCTTGCTGTGCAGTCTTCCCTCTCCCTGTAATTTGCCCCGCTTATAGTGAAACAGCTCGTTCCCGTGTCGGAACAGGCAATAGGGGATGATCTGCTTGAAGCTGGGGTCATTCTCCATCTGGTCCCGCGGACGGAAGCTGATGTAGGCCGGATCGAGCAACGTCTTGAGGTACGGCTCAACTTCCGTGCAGAAGCCCTGAAAATACCCGATCTCCCGAAAAAGGAGGGTGGGGACGACCAGAACATGTTCCACTTGCTGGCTCACAGGCACAAAGGCATCCTTTCAAGCTCGATCGTTAGAGTCGCATAAGCCCACGGGCGGGCACCGACCGATCGGTTGGTCCCCGTGAGTACTGTCGCATTTCGGGTTTCAGATTTTAAATTTCGAATTTCTATCGTCATCAGACATTGGATACTGGTCCTTCAAGTCGACCGCCCCAGCAGCTCGCGCAACTTCTTGCCGATATCCGCCGAACGCATCAGGGTCTCGCCGACGAGCACGGCGCCGATGCCGGCCTGTTCCAGACGCTGCACGTCTTCGCGCGTATGAATGCCGCTCTCGCTGACCAGCACGCACCCGTCGGGAACGCGCGGCCGCAGCGTGATCGAGTGTCCCAGGTCGGTCACAAAGGTCCGCAGGTTGCGGTTGTTGATCCCCACGATCGCCGGAGCGAGTTTCAAAACGCGGTCGAGATTGTCGGGCTCGTAAATCTCGATCAGCGATTCCATGCCGAGCTCCCCGGCATAGAAGTACAACTCGCGCAGCCGGCAGTCGTCGAGGCATTCGGCAATCAGCAGGATGCAATCGGCCCCGGCGACACGCGCTTCGAGCACCTGATATTTGTCCAGAAGAAAATCCTTCCGCAACACGGGGACCGGGACGGCGTTCCGCACGGCCACAAGATCGTCAAGGCTTCCCTGGAAGAACTTCCGATCAGTCAGCACACTGACGCACGCGGCGCCATTTGCGAAGTACGTCCGCGCGATGGCGACCGGGTCGAAATCAGGCCGGATCATCCCGGCCGAAGGGGAGGCTTTCTTGACTTCGGCAATCACGCGCATCCCGGTTCCCGATCGCAAGGCGGCGGCGAAATCGCGGACCGGGGGGGCGCAGGCCAACCGCTCGACCAGCAACTCGAAAGGCCGGTCGCGGCCGGCCACTTCGATCTCGCGGCGTTTTTCGGCGAGGATTTTTTCGAGAACGTCGGGCACGCGGCACTCAGCGACAAATCATGATAAAGCTGCCGTACCCACGGGAGACGTGCCGTGGGATTGGGAATTCCCCCGTCGATATTGCAACGGCAACGTTCGCCTGCCACGATACGGCAGATCCAGGGCGCGGGGACGGAAGCAGACGGAACAGACGCATCATGGCGGATTTGAAGAGCATCGGCAACTCTGCGCGGGACGTGTTGTTCGCGGGGAGTCTGGCCTTATGGGTGCTGGTTTTCTGGAGAAAATCCCGCGGCGTACCGTCGCTGTCGCAAAAAGCGCAGGGACCGGTTGCCTGGCCGGCGGTGCCGGTTTTCGCGACGTTTGTGATGGCGATGGTGCTGCCGCAGTTCATCATCGGAATGGCGGGTGCAGAGGAGCGCCTCTCGCTGGCGGCGGTGCAGTGGCGCGCGCTGGCGATGGCGGTGCAGGGACTGATCGTGGTCGGTCTGTTGTTGCTCGCGGGGCCGGTGCGCCGGTCGGATTTCGGCTGGGACCCGGCGAACTGGCGAGGCGATGCGCTGGTCGGAGCCGGCGGTTTTCTGGCGAGCCTGATCCCCGTTTTTCTGGTCAACGGCTTCATCGACAAGCTGGGTTGGCGCCCGGAAGGGGTCAAGCACCTGTTCTTCGAAATTCTCGAAGCGGATTCCGGCGGCGCCGTGCTTGCCTGGATCGCGGTGTCGGTGGTCGTTCTGGCGCCCCTCGCTGAAGAGCTGACCTACCGCGTTCTGTTGCAAGGCTGGTGCCAGTCACAAATTCCGCCGGCAGCGGCGATCCTGTTTTCGGCGATGGTTTTCTCCATTGTCCACCGGATCCCGGATTGTTTTCCCCTGTTTCCGCTGGCGGTCATTCTGGGCTACGTCTACCATCGCACGCGCAGTTACGTCGCCATCGTCGTTCTCCACGCGCTCTTCAACGCCACGAACCTGACGCTCGCCGTGCTGAGCAACTCGTAACTTCAAAATCCGGGGTTCCGGGCACGCTTGCGGTTTCGCGGCAGGCCGCGTCTACGGGGCTTTCGCCTGCGCCGGGGGCGCGATGATCACGGGCAGCTTGTCGGACGATCGGAATCTCAGGCCCAGGCAGAAGGCGACCCCCGTCGCGAACAGCCCCAGGCTCACCCATTGGGCGATCGTCAGCGACGTCCCGAACTGCCCGGCTTCATCCGACCGCAGAAATTCGATCATGAAGCGGTTGATGGGATAGGCGATCCAGCCCAGGGCGAGAACATCGCCCATGCGGCGGCGATAAGGGTAATACGCCCAGGTCAACAGGGCCAGCAGAAAAGCGCTGAACGAGTCGTAAAGCTGCGACGGATGCAGCGGGAGGCTGTGCCGCGCGTTTTCGTCCAGGAGCCCCCGCGCGACGAGGGCTTCGAACGGGACGCTGTGCGCCGGAAACGTAACCGCCCAGGGAAGCGTGCAGACATCGCCATAACAGCAACCATGCAACATGCATCCCAGCCGGCCGAACATGATTCCCACAAACACCGACGTGATGGCGATATCGGCCAGCGCCAGCGGACGGATCCGGCGGCGCCGGCAGAAGAGGAAGAAGGCCAGAGGGGCGAAAATCAGCCCGCCGTACAGGACCAGGCCTCCGTCGGGAAGGTTGACGAGGCCGACGACGGTCTGCCAGATCGTTCGCGCCTTCCCGTTCGCGTCGGGACCGAAGAACTTGTCGTGATACTGGATCACGTAAAACGTCCGCCCGCCCAGAAGCCCCGCCAGGAAAATCCACAGGGCCGCATCCCAGGCGATCTCGCCGTCGGCCCCTTCCTGGCGCAGCCGCCGCGCCGACAGCGAGGCCGACGCGAGAAACCCGATGAACAGCATCGTTCCGTAGCCGTAAATCGGAATCGTCTTGACGGAAAGCTCCCCTGCCTTGAAGAGGGCAACCGCCACGGCGACCCAGATG
>JBLMWR010000201.1:0-3785 GCA_050257335.1 Deltaproteobacteria bacterium
TAAATTCGTTTTGGTTCCGGCCGGAGTCCGGGCCGGGTCATTCGTCATTTTCAGTGGACCTCTTCCTCTTCCGCCTCTTCATCGAACAGGCCCTGTTTGGCCCGCTGGATCTTGGTTCGCAATTCGCCCGGCGCGTTCGACCGCATGACCACGTCGCGCTCTTCGCACAGCCCCGTCTTCCAGAGATTGAACAGCGCGTCGTCGAGCAGTTGCATTCCGTATTTCTTGCCGGTCTGAATGCTCGACGGAATGCGGAAGGTCTTGTTCTCGCGAATCAGGTTGGCGACGGCGGGAGTGACCACCAGCATTTCGTAGGCGGCGACCAGCCCCTTGGGCTTGCGGGGGAGCAGCGCCTGGCTGAGGACCCCGATGATCGCCGTCGAGAGCTGCGTGCGGATCTGCTCCTGCTGGCTCGTCGGAAACACGTCGATAATACGATTGACCGTCCCTTCGGCCCCGGTCGTGTGCAGCGTGCCGAACACCACGTGCCCCGTTTCGGCCGCGGTGATCGCCGCCTGAATCGTGTCGAGATCCCGCATTTCCCCGACCAGAATCACGTCGGGGTCCATGCGCAGCGCGCGGCGGAGAGCTTCCGGGAAGGTCGGCACGTCGACTCCGATCTCGCGCTGGTTGATCGTGCATTTCTTGTGCTTGTGATAGTACTCGATGGGGTCTTCCATCGTGATGACGTGATGGTCGAGGTTGTCGTTCAGGTAATTGATCATGCTCGCCAGGCTGGTCGTCTTGCCCGAGCCGGTCGGGCCCGTCACCAGGAACAGCCCCCGGGGGCGGATGATCAGGTCTTTGACGACCGGCGGAAGCCCGAGCTGCTCGAACGTGAGAAACTCGTTGGGAATCCGCCGCAGCACCATGCCGATGTGCCCGCGCTGTTTGAACACGGCGACGCGGAAGCGCGCCTGCTCGCCGTACGCGAACCCGAAGTCAGTCCCTCCTTTTTCCTGCAACTCCTGCTGGTTGCGCTCGGGCGTGATGCTTTTCATCAGCGCCACGCAGTCGTCCGCCTCCAGCGATTTCGTCTCGAGCCGCACCATGTGCCCGCTCATCCGCAACACGGGAGGCTGGCCCGACGTAATGTGCAGATCGCTCGCCTTCTGGTTGACGACCGTCTGCAGCAGCTTGTCGATCTGGATTGTCTGTTGTGGTCCGGGACCGGCCATCAGCCCTCTGCTCCTTCTCCTCGATGGCGTTGCCGAATTATGGGGCGCCGCAGGGCGGGCCTCAAATCGGCAACGCTTTTTCTTAAAAATCTTTCAAGAAACGACCGAACACCGAACCGACCGCCTCGCGCCTCAGCGTGCCGGTACACCATGCGCGGCCCGCAAAACCGAATCGCTGCGCGTCTGTTTCGCCTGTTGCAGAATCGACCAGCCGGCGGTGTCGCGTTCCGCAACGCCTGGCCTCGCTGGAAGACACCCAGGTGGCGGCAGGCGGGACTCGCCGCGGGCGAAATCCGGCAGGCTGTACGTCCCTCGATGAAACCGTGAGCCTGCGAAGGAGATACAACCAGTCCTGATCGCCCGGGAAGAGGTCGGACGCAGCCAGCCGGAAAGATCAATGCCCACCCCGGTGCAGCATCAGCACCTCTTCGATCGTCGTAATTCCTTTGAAGGCCTTCTCTAAGGCGTCCTGGACAAGGGTTTTCATGCCCATCATTTGCGCCTGACGGCGGATGTTCTGCGTCGGCTCGCTCTTGAAGGTCATCTCGCGAATCGCGGAAGTCATGGTCATCAATTCGAAGACCGCCTTGCGTCCGCGATAGCCAGTGTGCTGGCAATGGGCACACCCCTTCCCCTGCATGAACTTGGCGCTCGCAATCTGTTCCGGAGTGACTTCGAGATATTGCAATTCGCTCGGATCGGGCTTCATCGGCGCCGAACATTTGGGGCAATTTACGCGGACCAGGCGCTGCGCCATGATCGCCATGACGCTCGATGCCACCAGAAATGGCTGCACACCCATGTCAATCAACCGTGTAATAGAACTGGGCGCATCGTTCGTATGAAGTGTACTAAATACCAAGTGTCCAGTCAAAGATGCCTGAATGGCCATGTCTGCCGTCTCCGTGTCCCGGATTTCACCCACCAAGATCACGTTGGGGGCCTGTCGCAGCATGGCCCGGATGATGCGGGCGAAGTTCAGCCCGATATGCGATTTCACTTCCACCTGGTTGATCCCCGGGAGGTAGTACTCGACGGGGTCTTCGGCCGTAATGATTTTGCGGTCGGGCCGGTTGAGCTCGCCCAGGGCACTGTACAAAGTTGTAGTCTTTCCTGAGCCGGTTGGGCCGGTCACCAGAAAGATGCCGTTGGGCCGACGGATGATGTTCTGGAAGGTGCGGTAGTTGTCTTCCCCGAAGCCCAGGTTTCGGATGCCGATCTTGATGTTTTCGCGGTCGAGGATCCGCATGACGATGGCCTGGCCATGGCCGGTGGGAAGAAGGCTGACACGCAGGTCATAGTCCTTCCCCCCGACGCGCGTCTTGATCCGGCCGTCCTGAGGCTTTCGTTTCTCGGAAATATCAATGGATGCCATGACCTTGATGCGAGAAACAATCGCCGCGTGGAGCCGCCGGGGAGGGCTGTCGCGCTCGATCAGCTCGCCGTCGATGCGGTAACGGATGCGGACCTTGTCTTCGTAGGGCTCGATGTGGATGTCGCTGGCCCGCATGTTGACGGCTTCGGTCAGCATCAGATTGACGAGTCTGACGACGGGCGCGCTGTCGTCGTCGACAATGGCCCCGGCGGCGGCTAATTCGGTTTCGGTGAAGTCGATCGCCGTTTCGGTGAATTCGGCGATCATCGAGTCGACCGATTCGGTCTCGCTCTGCCCGTAGTGGCGATTGATGGCCTGCTGGATGACGTCCTTGGGGGCGACGACGACCTTGATGTCGCGGTTGATGATGAACCGCAGCTTGTCGAGGACTTCGTACTTGTTGGGGTCGTGCATGGCGACCGTCAGGGAACCGGCATCGTCGAGCGAGAGAGGGCAGACGAGGTTTTCGCGGGCGACCGATTCGGGGACCATCTGGATGACCGAAGCGGGAATCTGAACCGTCGAGACGTCCACGAAATCGTAGCCAAGCTGTTTGGCCTGGGCCTGCGAGACGTCAGCGGCGGAGAGGTATTCCAGCCGCTGCAGGGCTTCTTCGACCCGCAGCCCGAGCTTGGCGGCCAGATCCTGGGCCTCGGCCAACTGCTCTTTGCTGATGACCCCGTCCTTGACGAGTTTCTGGATCCAGTCGGCGGCCATTAGGTCCTCATCGGTTGTTTGTGCAAAATCCCGGGATATTCCGCGTGAAAGAAGCTGAGGGACGCACCCGGCAGCCTGCCGGCCGCCCGGGGGCATCATCCACAGAAACCGTCGCCCGAAGAGAAATTCCGGCGCCGCAACGGCGGAGCACGCGCGGGTCTCCAGCAAGAAGGGATCACTTGATTCTGATTGCGCCTGGCGCCAAAGTCAAGGTTTTGGTCACGTTCCGCGGATGATCTTCAGCCCCGGCAGGGCCTCCTGCAGCTTCTTGACCCCTTCGTCGGTCACCTTGGTCTGCCACACGTACAGCGACTTGAGCTTTTTGAGATTCGCCAGGTGCGCCAGTCCCGCGTCCCCGATCTCGGTGCCGTACACGTTCAGGTACTCCAGGTTCTCCAGCCCCTTGAGGTGCTCGAGCGCCTTGTCGGTGATCTTCGTCTTCTCGAGGTGCAGGCGGACGAGGGTCTTCTGGCCGGCGATGAGGGCCACGGCGTCGTCGCCGATTTCGAGCCCGC
>JBLMWR010000202.1:0-2653 GCA_050257335.1 Deltaproteobacteria bacterium
CGGATGGGGGCGAAGGGTCCAAAACGGCCCCGCCGCCGCGGATTGGACCCAAGCGGCTCCGACATGCCGTGCGGAATCAAATCGAATTGCAGCAGTGCTCGCTCGACGAGTTGCTCCCCGAAGACCACCCGGCCCGCATCGTCTGGGAATATGTCTGCGGTCTGAACTTGTCGGAATTGGTGAACCGGATTCAAGCGGTCGAAAGCGGGCCGGGGCAATCGCCCGCCGACCCCCGAATTCTGCTGGCCCTGTGGCTGTACGCGACGTTGCGCGGCGTGGGCAGCGCGCGGGAACTGGACCGGCTGTGCCGGGACGAAGCGGCCTACCGCTGGATTTGCGGGGGCGTGTCGATGAACTACCACACCCTGTCTGACTTCCGCACGCAGCACGTCGAACTGCTCGACTGCCTGCTGACCGAGAGCGCGGCCAGCCTGATGGCCGAGGGGCTGGTGACGCTCGACCGCGTGGCGCAAGACGGGATGAAGGTTCGCGCCAGCGCGGGGGCGGCTTCTTTCCGCCGCCAGCCGACACTGGAAGAAGCGCTCCGCGAAGCTCAGGAGCAAATCGCGCAACTGAAACAGGAATTGGAGGCCGACCCGGCGGCCAGTAAACCCGGCAACGAGCGGCCCGGCAGCGGGCGGCCCAGGAGCGTGCCGCGCGGGTCCGCGACGCCCTGGAGCAGTTGCCGAAGATCGCCGAGAGCAAAAAGCCCAAAGACCGCGGGCAGGCCCGGGCCTCGACGACCGATGCCGACGCGCGGGTGATGAAGATGGGCGATGGCGGATTTCGCCCGGCTTTCAACGTGCAACTGGCCACGGCCACCGATTCGCAAATCATCACCGGAGTCGAGGTGACCAACTCCGGCGGCGACCAGGGACATCTGGCACCGATGGTCGAACAACATCAGACACGGTACGGCCAAGTTCCCGGCGAGATGCTGGTCGACGGGGGCTTCGCCAAGAAGGAAGACATCGAACAGGTGGAGCAGGGCGGGACGACGGTCTATGCCCCGGTGCAGAAGTCGAAGGATCCTCAGCGCGATCCGCATACGCCTCGCGCCGACGACGGCCCGGAGGTGGCCGCGTGGCGGCAGCGAATGGCCACGGACGAAGCCAAGCAGATCTACCGCCAGCGCGCGGCGACGGCCGAGTGCGTTAACGCCTTGGCGCGCAATCGTGGCCTGCAACGGTTCCTCGTCCGCGGTCTGCGGAAGGTCAAAGCGGTCGCGCTGTTGTACGCTTTGGTTCATAACGTGATGCGGGCGGTGACACTGCGCGCTGCGGCGACCCCCGTGTTGGTTGGGAGCGGTTGATGACGATGAAAGGCACAGGCGACACAAGCTAGGCAATCTCCAATCGCATTTGGCGGCCGGCTGCCGATTCCAACGACCGCCGGCGCGCTGCGGCCGACAGGCTGGTGCAATCGCACCGGCCTCGCTCGCGTCACAACATCAAACGACTGTAAGGTGCTTTAGATTCACAGCCTCTCAGTGCTCGACAATCGACGTCGGCTCGGAGACGATGACGGCCGTGCGTCCCAGCGAGCTGGTCAGGCTGGCGCGGAATTCGGCGAGGCCGGCGCGGAGCGCTTCGACTTCGAACGTGTACACCAGCCGCGCGTTCGGCTGAAGTTGTTCGACGGGGTCGAAAATCACCCTTCGCCCATCGACGGCGAATTTGAGGTTGAGAGTCGTGTCGCCGGAACGGACGGTCGCCGACTGAAACTTGACATTTTCGGGAAGGGCCGCTTCCACGGCGACGCGGCGGGCCGGCTGCAGGCCGATGTTCTGCACGGAAACGTCATATGCTCCCGTTTTGCCGGTTTCGAGCGGATCGTCGCGATCGCTGACGCGGAGATCGAGGGTCCCGGGGACGGGAACGATCTCCAGGCACGCCTCTTCGTGTTCGCCCGACAGGTTCGCCCCTTTGACGTCGACGAAGACGCACGCCCGGTGGGCCTGCGCCCGGCATTCGAATTCGACCTGCAGTTGAACCTTCTCCAGCGGCTGCAGCGCCCCGAGCCGCCAGATGAGACCGCCCGACTTCTTTTCGGCCTCGGCGCTGGCCTCGCGCGGCACGAGCGCTTTATCGAAAGAGACGACGATCTGCGCGTCGTTGATCTTTCTCACCGAATTACTGTTAAGAGTGATGTTGAACTCAGCGCGGCTCCCTTCGGTCCGCTTCGCGGGGCCCACGATCTCGATTTCGACGTGGCGGGTGACGAACTCCACGCACACCTGCCGGGAAGCCAGTTCGACCTCGTTTCCCCCGTCATCACGGGTGACGACGAACCGGCAGCAATGCGAGCCGATCTGATCGCTGGTGAGGCTGAGGGCCAGTTCCTTCGATTCACCCGCCGGCAACCGGTCGATGCGCTGCACGACTTCGCGCCGATCGGAACCCGAGAAGATCAGGGCGTCGTCAAAGCGGCAGTGCACGACGAGCCCCTCCTGCGGACGGTCGCCGGCGTTACGGAGCGTCACGCGATAGGTTGCGGTTCCTCCGGGGGCCCTGCGGGTCGGCGCGGTGACCGTCAATTCCAGGGGCCGGGCGGCCGTCACGTCTTTCGGTTCGATCCTGGGAATGGATTCGACTGCCGGACCGTGGCCGGGTCTCGGAAAGAATTCCTTCGAAAGATCGGGGGAGGGGCGAAC
>JBLMWR010000203.1:0-6008 GCA_050257335.1 Deltaproteobacteria bacterium
CCTCGGGGTTGATGTAGACGTTGTGGAAGTTCGCACCCTTCGCCGGCCTGCTCTTCTCCTTTTTTTCCGTCGGTTTTTCTTTCGTCGCGTCGTCGCTGTACTCGAGGCCCAAATTGCTGCCGACAAAAACCCACGTCTCGAACCCCGCCGGCCGCATCAGCTCCCCCGCCTCGTTGTATTGCGGCTCTGTCGACGCCGGTCGCACTGACTCCGACTTTTCGCTTTTTCCCCGCGGCTCGTCCGACTGCAAGCTGGAGTCCTGCAATGCTGCGACCGCCAGGACCAGACCCGCGAGCGCCACGAAGGCGAAGCCGGAATGTGTTCGGGTTTTCATTGCAGGTACTCCAGGTGTGGTGAACAGCGATCGATCACAAAGATAGCGGAGTTCCAACGGAATGGCAGGGGAACCGGGGCGAGAATTTGAGCTTGGCGAGGGGCAGGAGAGCGCGTAGTGCAACCGTGGCGCGGCGAACCGGCAGGATGCCGGTTCTACCCTGGTGCTTTGTCAAAGATAAAAGTCAGGTTGTAGCCACGCTCGCCAGAGCGTGGGAAAGCATCGAATACAGACTCATCCCCCACGCTCTGGCGAGCGTGGCTGCCCGAAAATCATGGTTTGACAAAGCACCAGGAAGGCGGACTGCGTCCGGGGGGCTTCGCGCGGTGCGCAGAGGGAGCAGAGATCGAACGCGGCAGGATGCAGCGTCTACCCGGGCCAGAATTCCGATCTTTCCTGGTTTGCCGGACTCGGGTACATATTTCCCCGGCGTGACGCCGAGCGGGGGAGCAAAGCCGGCGTCCGGGTGATTTTCACGAGGCCGGTGCGTGAGCCAACGAGAGTGCCGGCCCGGGTTGTCAGAAAGGAGTCTGTCGATGACGACGGGAAGCGCGATACCGAACACGGCTGCGGAGCAGTTGATCAATCACCGGCTGGATGCCATTGACCGGGCCCTGCTCGATTTATTCCCCCGCAACGAGCGCCTGGCACTGGTCGCGCAGGTGGAAGCGCGGACCCGAGAGCTGGTCGCTGCGAATGCCGTGCCTGACGCAAGTCTCGCCGGATTGACGGCCTGCCCGGCGCCAGCCGAAGCGGTGAAATCGGAGCCGGGTGCATGGTCGTTGCCTTCGCTGACGGTGCCGTCGTTTCTGGAGCGCGTCGGCAGGCGGCGGTCGCGCCTGGCGCTCACATCGGGGCTGCTGGGAATCGTGGCGCTCGTCCTGCTCTTCATGACCCCCGTGACGTATTTCGTCGTGGGTTTCCTGGGAGAAGTCCTGGGGGAGATTGCCTCGATTGCGCTGCTGGGGATTCACCTCGGCGTAGTGACTCTCGGCGGCCTCGCGGCGGTGGGGCTGGGGATCGCCGCGCTCGTCAGCCTCAAACGCCGCCGGGGGGCGCTCGCCGGCCACGGCTGGGCGCTCGCCGGTCTGTGCACGGGGCCGCTGCCCATGCTCGGCGGCGCGGCGACGGGTCTGATTCTGGGAATGGAGATGCTGGGGGCGTCGACGACCTGCGTGCAGACGTCGTACAGCGACGACCGCCCCACGGAGGCGTGCTACTCCATTCCCGAACGGACTTCACCGCCGACGGCCGCTTCGCCGCTGCCCCCCTTCGTCGCCGGCCCTGTAGCGAGTGTTCCCATGGAGCCCCGTGCATTCGCTGCGCCGGAACCTGCGGTGCACGCGCCCATTCAGGCGACGGCGCACGAGGCGCCGGCGTCAGAACCCGAGGCGCGTCCGGAGCCGCCGGGAGTGCCGGACGGGGGTGGAGCGGGGGCCGGAGGATAGAGGATGGAGGATGGAGGATGGAGGATGGCGAGCGCGCTGGTGTTTAGCCTGGATTTCTCACGTAGGGTGGGTCAAGCTCGCGCAAGTCCAAGGTGCGTCGGCGCATGCCCCGTTCGATACCGGCCACCCGCTGTCAATGCGCGAGGCGGTTCCTGGCGAGCGAAGACCCACCGACGCTTGGGCTTGCTTGACGCACCCTACTGCTTTGTCAAACCTTGATTTTCGGGTAGCCACGCTCGCCAGAGCGTGGAGATCGGCCGTGTGCTGCACGAGAGCATGGATCTCGCGCGACATCTGCCGGATGAGTCTGGTGCGCAGCCTGAGGTCACTGCCTGACGGGTTCTCACCGGCTCCGACTGCGCGGGAACTGATGGCCGCAGTCGCAAGTCAGCTTGCGGACGTGCAATTGCACACGGCATTTCGGGCAGAGCTTGTGCCACGGGCTGAGGGCGTCCGGGTTGGCGACCCGGGCTTTCGACTTGGCGGATTTCCGCGCCTTCTTGAGGCGGGCGACGCGGGCGGCGTCGGCCTGTTCCTCGGCACACTGCGGGTGCATCCCGGCCGCGGAGTAGCTTACCATTCCACAAACGGCGCAGATACGGCGGGGTTTGCTCGCGCGAATCGGGAGCGGGTCGGGTTTCGTGTCATACATGGCGGCTGCTCCGGACGCAGGAGTCGCGAACGTAAGGTATGCAAATCGCGGCTTCGAGCGCCGTCGCAGGCTGCCGTGTCTTGACCATCGTACCACATCGGCCGTCGGAATTCGATGAAATTTCGCCCGGCACGATCCATCTTCACGCGGGCGCGACGGGGTTTCTGTTGCGAGGCTTGCCCGACGCGCGGGGGAAAGCGCGTTGATTTCCACGTCGGCGGCGGGCATTATGAAGGCCCCGTCAACCGCGGAGATGAGACGATGAAGATGCTCTGGGTCGCAGTGGGAGTGGGCGTGGCACTGGCCGGCGGAATCGTCTACTGGTGGATTCGGCGGCGGCGGCGGTCGCGGCTGATTTCATTCGTCGCCCTCTTGCGCGAGCCGCTCGCTTTCGATCCGGCCGTGCTGGCCCGGGTGGCGGGGAAGGTCTGGAACGCCGATCTGGGAGACGGCACGTCCGAAGGCCCCGACGGGTTCGTGATCGGCGTCGAGATCACAAGTTCGATCATGCACGAGGGCCGCATGTACCTCGTCAACACTTTCCCGAAGCCCTACGTCGAAGACCCCGAGAAGGTCGCCGAAGGGATTGCCGACAAGCGCATTCGCGGTCTCTTCCGCGAGCATCGGGCGTGGTTTTCGTGCGACGCCCTGGGGGTGGACGGAACGACATCCGAAGAAGAGGTCGGCGAATGGTATCGGCGGCTGGGGAAGCTTTTCGCCGAGCTTCTGGACGAGAACGGCCTGCTGATCTTTCTGCCCGACACCGACCGGGCTTACCCGATCAACGAGGACACCGAGGCGGCCCTGCGGTCTGAGGATCCCGTGGGGGCCCTGCAGGAAACCCTGACGGTGCCGATCATCGAAGTCGCCGACGACGATCCGCTGATGCAGGCGGCCGTCAAGAAGGCGCGGCAGGATTGGCCGGCGTTTGTCGCCGCGTATGAAGCCGGGGACGGCGAGAATTTTTCCGTCAAGGCGCCGGTCACCCACGCGGACAATACCGAGTTCATCTGGATTTCGGTCACCAGCCTCGAAGGAGGGCGGGTCTACGGGAAACTGGGAAACGATCCGGGAGACCTGGGCCCGCTCAAGCTCGGCTCGAAAGTGTCGGTGCCGGTCGCGGAGCTGAACGACTGGTGTTACATCGACCGCGAGGGGACGATGGCCGGCGGGTTTACGATCGAGGCGGTGCACAAGGCGGCGCGGAGGAGGAGGAAGGCGGGGAGGAACGAGGACAGAGGATAGAGGATGGCGCGAGCAGGAAGCCCGCGGGCGGGGTCCCGCGGGTGCGTGTTGACCAGTGCAGGAGAGACATGCGATGGAAGAACGGTCCTTCATCGTGCCGGACGAAATGGCTGAAGAGGCCGAAGCCGTCGTCCGTCTGCTCAAAGAAGCCGCGCGAGCGCAGAGGCTCGGCGACGAGGTGTCTCTGCGGCGTCCCGAGCCCGGGGAACCCGGTCAGGAATCGCTGACCGCCGTCGTGCTGTTCATCGGCGCGTCGACGGCAGGCTGGCTGACGAAAGAATGGCTCGAAACGTACCTGTGGCCGCTCATCCGGCAGCGGATTGATGCCCCGAGCCGGAGATTCGTCGACTGGCTGAACGATCGCCTGCCCTAGCGATTTGTCAAACCTTGATTTTCGGGTCGCCACGCTCGCCAGAGCGTGGGGGATAAATCTGTATTCGATGCATTCCCACGCTCTGGCGAGCGTGGCTGCAACCTGACTTTTATCTTTGACAAAGCACCAGGGCGGGCGAACGATTACTTCGGCATCGGGAGCAGGATGAGGGCGTCTTCGGCGAGGGAGACTTCACCGGTTTTGCCGTTGATTTTGTACTGGATGGTCAGCTTTTTCGGCGTGTTGGGGACCGGGTCGCCGCCGAAGCTGGCGTTGTAGCCGGCCGCGGGGAGAGTGATCAGCGGCAAGTCGCCTGCCTGCTTGCGGAGGACTTCCGTCACGTCCTTCTGGGTGGCCCCCGCGCCGTATTCGGCCTTGACGATTTCCAGCTTCACCTTCTCGAGGCCGGCCTTCGACAGGACTTCCTGCACTTCGGCGGTCGTCTTGTTGCCGAGCTTCTGGACGATGGCAATTGTGACCTGTGTCGCCTCTTCTTTCAGCCCGGGGTCGTCTGCGGCCGCGGCGGCCAGCTTGAGATTCTCCAGGTTCGGATACTTCCTGAGCACGTCCAGCACTTTCTTCTTCTCGGCGGTCTGCTTTGCCGCCGTGAACGCCTTCCGGCACATCGCGGTGCGCTCCGGTTCCGGCATGACGAACTTGTTGGCGATGCGGATATAGCCGTTCATCGCCCGAGTCTGGAATTTTTCTCCAGGAGCCGACCTGGTCAGATCGAGTAGAACCGGCGCGGCATCCGCCGACGCCCACTCGCCGAGCAGGCGGGTGGCGGTGTCCACGAGCTTCGCATCGGCACTCTTCGCCGCGGCACTGACGCTCGCCAGGGCTTTCGTCCCCCCCACGGCGCCGACGACCTCCAGCAGGACGATCTTGGTGGGCACGGCAGAAGCACCGTCGACGGCGGCGGCGAGCTGTTCGGCGCACTCCTCGCGTTCCGGCATGCGGACGGCAGCGGTCTTCAGCGCCTGTTGCGCGACCGCCGCATCATCCGGATGTTTCGGTTTCACGACCTGCGAGATCAGCACGGAAAGCCGCTTCAGGTCCACCGTTTCCCCGAGCGCGGTCAGAGCGGCGGTGCGGACCGCCTTGTCGGAATGCTCGACCCCCTTCAAGAGCGCGGGGATGGCCTCGATGCGACGCTGCCCGACGAGTTCGAGGAGCAGCGGATAGATCTTCCCTTCGGCCCTGGAGAGGCGGGCGACGATGTCTTTGTCGATGTTCTCGCCCGGCAAATCGCCGAGAGCCGCCTTCGCAGTCTGCGCCACGTCGGCGTCGGATTCCAGGGCAATGTCGAGCAGCGGCGACAGGCAGGTCGCGTCTCCGACACGGGCCAGGGCGCCGATGGCCGCGAGTCGAACCGGTTTGGGACCGCTCCCGGCGGCCTTGAGCACGGCAGGCAGGACGACGGTTTCCCGGCGGTCGGCCATGGCCTCGATGACGAGTGCCGCCCGATCGGGCGTCGTGCGCGTCACCTCGTTCGCCAGGGCCAAGTCGACCTCGCGTCCGGGCATCTCGCGGGCCGTGCTCAGCGCGATCTGGAAGAGGGACTTGTCGGGCGACTTGAATTGCTCGACCAGGAGGGGAATCCCCTCCTTGCTGTTGCGCGAGAGGATGGCGCCGCGCGTCGCCTCCAGGATTCGCTGCTTCGGAACGTCGGCTTTCCGGACCTCGTCGTAGATCTTCGCCGCTTCATCCGCCTGGCCTTCGGCGAACAGGCGTTCGGCACACAGCACCAGCCCCTCGGCGACGGCCGAGCGGACTTTAGCCGGAGCGGTCGCCAGAGCCGGGCGAAGGGACCTGGTCGCGGCGGCGTTGCCGATGCGCCCCAGGGCGACGGCGGCGGCCGAGGCGACTTCGGCATCCTGGTCCTGCAGGCGCGTGGTCAGGGGATCGACCGCCGCGTCGACGGTCTTCGCAAGGGCAACGTGGAGGCGACGTACG
>JBLMWR010000204.1:0-6414 GCA_050257335.1 Deltaproteobacteria bacterium
GATTGTCTGTGCGCCGGAATCGTCGTGGCCGATTTTGTCTGCGCGCCGGTTTCCCGGATCCCACCGGCCGGGGGGCTCGAAATGACCGAGGCGATTTCGCCGGCGGTCGGGGGGTGTGCCGCGAACGTGGCGATCGATCTGGCCCGACTGGGACGCAGAGCGATGGTCGTCGGGCGCATCGGCGGCGACATGCCCGGCCGGTTCGTGCGCGACGAGCTGGCCGGCGGCGGGGTCGATACGGGGCATCTCCTCGAAAGCCCCGGCCAGACGAGCAGCACTCTGGTGATCAACGTCCGCCACGAAGACCGCCGCTTCATTCACGCCTTCGGCGCCAATGCTTTGTTCGATGGCTCGGAAATCACGCCCGAGCTCGTACGGCAGGCGAAAGTCCTGTATCTCGGGGGGTTCTGTCTGATGCCGCGACTGACGGGCGACCGGGTCGCCGAGTTGTTTCGGATGGCACGCGAGGTGCACGTCCCTGCTGTGCTCGACGTGGTCGTCCCCGACGCCGGGGCCTGTCGAGCGCAGCTCGACAAGGTCCTGCCGTGGACCGACGTGTTCCTTCCCAACGCCGACGAAGCCCGGCTGCTCACGGGACGGGCCGATCCGCTGGAACAGGCGCGGCAGTTTCGGACCGCGGGCGCGGGGACGGTTGTCATCACGGGCGGCAGCCAGGGGGCGGTGCTGGTCAGTCCCACCGAGACCCTGCGATCGGGAACGTTTCCGGTGGATTTCGTCGACGGCACGGGTTCGGGGGACGCCTTTGCCGCGGGTTTCATTTCGGGGCTCATCGACAGTTGTTCTGCCGAGCGATGTCTGGAGATGGGGAGCGCATTGGGCGCCAGTTGCGTGCGGCAGGCGGGGGCAACGACCGGGGTTTTCACGCGTACCGAGCTCGCAGATTTTTTATCGCGGCACCGGCTGGCGGTGGAGCGATTGTAGGACGGGCTTCCAAGCCCGTCAGTGCCTGACGATCGCGCGGACGACGGAACCGCAGCGCAGGCCTTTCCATCCATTGGTCCGCTTGATGGTCACGCACGGGCCTGGAAGCCCATGCTACAAGCGCCTCAAGGCGGTACTACCAACGGACCGGCCAGAGCGGGAAAATCTCGACGTCGACGCCGTCGCTGAAAGCGGTGTGGCAGGGAGGGGCCGGGGAGGCGAGCCCCGACGCAGCCAGCAACGTTTCGTGAATCTCATCCAGCCGCGCTTCGCGGATGGGATAAGGACGATGATGCACGCGACCGGCCAGAAGCTGCCCCGCCGCGGGGGAGGCATAGAGAATGTAGCGCTCGATGAGAAAATGCTCGAGCGTTCCCGGCAGGGCCCTGCCGGCGGGGAGTGCG
This sequence comes from Deltaproteobacteria bacterium, assembly GCA_050257335.1. Lineage (GTDB taxonomy): Bacteria > Planctomycetota > Planctomycetia > Planctomycetales > Planctomycetaceae > JACQFH01. Next base: position 1,347 of record JBLMWR010000204.1, read on the forward strand.
CGGGCCGGCGTTTCGTGCCCCAGGGGTGGGCCGACGCTCGCCCGAATCGCGCAACCGGGACCGGCCGTTCCCGGCCAGAGCCGGCGGCTGCTGTAACGAACCGAATCGCCAACCCGCGCAAGGCTCATTTCGGCCCGGAAATACGGGAGATGCCAGCGCCAGCGGGCAATGCGCACCGCCAGCGAATTCGAGGCATCCAGGCTGAAGAACCACACCCCCGGCTCGCGCCCTCGAAAATGGACGTAAGTCCGCACGTTGGTCTCGCAGAAGTACGAGACTCCGGGAACCGGCGGCGACCACCACGGACGCACACGCGACATGTAAAACGGAACCAGCCCGACCCAGGCGTCCCCTTCCCACGTGTCGAGGGTCAGTTCGGCCGGCAAAAGCGGGCGGACGACTTCGGCGGGGAGCCGCCAGTGCACGAACAGCAGATCCGTCCAGCAGTGGTGGCCGATGGGGCGTCCCGCGGGATGCGCGGTCGCGGCGATGCGGTCGATGGGACAGAATTCGGCAGGAGAGGCAATGGCCGGCATGAAAGGACCGTCGCAATTCTACCAATCGGGAAGGGAAAACGGCACTGCCGGGCAACCGCATTTTTGCGGGGGAAGTTAACCGCTGGACAACGATCAAAATCACATTCGCGCGTCCCTGCGAAGACAACAGGCCCGGAAGGATTTGCGAGCACTTGACAGGGGTGGTAGAATAGCGAAAACGCCGGCCGCCGGGCCGCGGCTCATCAGCCAGAACCGGGAAATCCCCGAAGTCTTTTCGGGGCGGGTGATGGGGACGCAGGATGAACAACCGCCATAATCCACTCTTCTGGTCATTCGCTGCCGGAACCTGGTCCGGAGTGCACCTGCGGATCAGTTGGCTCATGCCGCTGCTCCTGGCCTGGCTTCTCTACAAATTCAATCTCAAGATGGGGGGGGCCTTTTTCGGCATCCTGTTCGTGAGCGTCCTGTTGCATGAGATCGGGCATATCCTGGCGGCACGGGCGACGGACGGAAGTGGCGACGAGATTCTGATGTGGCCGCTGGGCGGGCTGGCGTTCGTCGAAACGTCATCTCCCCGCTCGCAGGCTCTTACGGCTGCCGCCGGTCCTCTGACCAACCTGCTCTTGTGCGGCCTTTTTTTACGGGCTGTCCTGGTTTCCGATGCGCCGTCGAACGCCTTTAACCCTCTCGAGATTCCCCTCTCGGCGGAGCATTTCGGGACGCACCTCCTGTCGGACGTGCAGGTGCTGGCGTTCTGGTTCAACTGGCTGAGTCTGTGCGTCAATCTGATTCCGGCGTTTCCTCTGGACGGCGGCCAGATCCTGCGGAGCTGGCTCACGGCCCGGATGGGAGCGGGAATGGGGACCGAAGTGGCGTTTCGCATCGCCATCGCGTTCGCGATTTTGATGGGAGTCGTGGATCTGATTTTTTTCGGCAATCTGATCGTCCTTACACTCGCCTTCATGATCATAGTGCTCGCCCTGCAGGAATCCTTTCAGATACAGGCCACCGAATCGTACGACGATTCGTTCATGGGATATGACTTTTCGCAGGGGTACACGAGCCTCGAGAAATCCGAGGCCGCCCGACCCGAGCGCCGTGCGGGGTTACTCGCCCGCTGGCTGGCCAAACGCAAGGCCGACAAACAGCGGCGCCTGCAAGACCTCGAACTGCAGACCGAGCAGCAGCTCGACGCCATTCTGGCCAAAGTGCACGAGCGCGGGCTGACATCGCTGTCTCCCTCCGAAAAGCGTCTCCTCAAGCGCGCCAGCAACCGCTATCGCAGCAAAGGGACCGAGGCGGAATAAGCCCTGCGTCCGGCGCCCGCAGCCTGATCCGCGCGATCGTCAGAATCGTTTTGCTCCGGGCAGATTTTCCTCCGGCTGGACTTTGCGCAATTTGCCTTTTGCCCGCGTGCCGGCCGTGGTGTAGAGTTCGGCTGGAATTGCTTGCGCATTTGGCCGGGACTTCGCATGTCGGTCGATCAAATTCATCTCTCACGCGAGCGCGAAGTTGCCGCTCCCAGGACCTTTGAGCGGCAGGGCGATCCGCAAGCGAGGCTGCAACTGGACCGGCTCGCCGAGCTCCTGGGGGCGCACGTCATGTGCTGCGACTTGCGCTCCAGCCGAATCGTCGCCACCACTGACGAATCCCTGCTGCCCATCGTTCCGACGGAGCTGATGTGGCAGTGCCTGCAAGCGGGCGAAGCCCGCATCCTGCCCCTCGCGTCGGGCCTGGTCTGTTTCGCCGTTCCGTTTCCGGCAATCGATTCGGGCTCGCACGTGGCCGCCGGCTACGTGCTGTCGAAACCGGGTCTGCGCCCGGCCGACCTGGTATTCGCGGCCGCCGAGCAAGGCTGGTCGCAGCCTGAGCTCGACCAGTGGCTGGCCCGCCTGCCGCACGCGAATCCCGAGATGCTGCGGCGGCACGTGGCCCTGGCTCTCGACGACCTGCGCCGGCAGGCGGCCCGAAACGTAGAAGTCTCCGACAACGCGCGGATCGCCGAGCAGTTGGAAAACACCTACGAAGAAATCAACCTGCTGCATACCCTGACGCAAAACCTGCACCTCTCGCATTCCCCGCGGGACGTCGCCGAGTTGAGCCTGGCGCGCATCAGTGCCGTGATCCAGGCCGAGGGACACGGCGTGTGGCTCGATGACAACCGTGACGGACGGCTGTTCACCATTCAGGGGACGCTGCCGTTCGACGAAATCGGGATGGCCCGGCTGATCGCCCGGTTCGACGGCCACGACTGGCCCCGCCCGCTCGTGCGGAACCATGTGACAGGAACGCTGCTGGGAGCGGATTTCCCCGGATTGCACAATCTCGCACTGGTCCCCATCGCCGACCGCACCCGCCGCTACGGCTGGCTGTGCAGTTGCAACATGCTCGATGGCGGCGTCTTCGGGTCGGTGCAGACGAGCCTCCTCTCGTCGGTGGCCTCGATCCTGGGAACGCACCAGCGAAACCTGGAACTCTTCCGCGAGCATGACGACCTGCTGCTCTCCTTCGTCCGCTCGCTCGTCTCGACCCTCGACGCCAAGGACACCTACACGCGGGGCCACAGCGAACGAGTGGCGCTCATCTCGCGGCGGCTGGGAGTGCAGCTCGGCCTTCCCCAGGACGACCTCCGCGACATCTATCTCTCGGGCCTGCTGCACGACATCGGCAAGATCGGCGTCGATGACCAGATTCTCCGCAAGTCGGGACCGCTCACGCGCGACGAATTCGAGATGGTCAAGAAGCATCCGGTCGTCGGATACAACATCCTCGCCGGCCTGAAGAATCTGAAGGTCGTCCTGCCGGGAGTCCGGCATCACCACGAGGCATTTTCGGGGCGCGGGTATCCGGACGGGCTCAAGGGCGAATCAATCCCGATGACGGCAAGGATCATCGCCGTGGCCGACAGCTACGACGCCATGAGCAGCGACCGCCCGTACCGCAGCGGCCTTTCGATCGAGCGGCTGGAGGTGATCCTGAAAGAGGGAGCAGGCATCCAGTGGGATCCGAACGTCGTGGCCGCCTATTTCACCATCCGCGACGAGGTCCGCAAGATCTGCGCGAATTACTCTCCCAGCGACGGCAACCTGCTGAATCAGCCTGCCCAGGCCGCCCGGACCCCGGCGGCGTCCGTCAATCTGTTCCACTCGATTGACCAGATCAGCGCCGCGCTCAAACTGGCCGACGGGATCTAGCGACGTTTGGCCGCGATCGCCCGTTGCATCGCCGTTCCCATGTCGGCCGGGCTTTCGGCGACGACGACGCCGGCGGCTTCCAGCGCCGCGACTTTCTCCGCGGCCGTTCCGCTTCCGCCGGAAATGATCGCGCCGGCGTGCCCCATGCGCTTGCCCGGCGGGGCCGTCCTGCCGGCGATGAAGGCCGCGACCGGCTTCGTCACGTTCTGCCGAATGTACGCCGCCGCCTGCTCTTCTGCATTCCCGCCGATCTCCCCCATCATCAGGATCGCTTCAGTCTGTGGATCGGCCTGGAAGAGCTTCAGACAATCAATGAAGCTCGTCCCCACGATCGGGTCGCCTCCCAGCCCCACGCACGTGGACTGCCCCAGTCCCAGATTCGTCAGTTGCCAGACGGCTTCGTAGGTGAGCGTCCCACTGCGGCTCATGAGTCCCACGGGCCCCGATTTGTGGATATATCCGGGCATGATCCCGATCTTGCATTCCCCCGGCGTGATGACGCCGGGACAATTGGGCCCCACCAGCCGGCTCTGGCTGTGAACCATGCGCTTGTGCACGCGGACCATGTCGAGCACCGGCGTCCCCTCGGTAATGGCGATGATGACGGCGATCCCGGCTGCTTCGGCCTCGAGGATCGCGTCGGCGCAGAATGGCGGGGGGACGAAAATCATCGTGGCGTTGGCTCCCGTTTTCGCCACCGCCTCTTCCACCGTGTTGAACACGGGGAACCCGTCGATCTGTGTCCCCCCTTTGCCGGGGGTCACGCCGCCGACCATCTGCGTGCCGTACTCGCGGCACTTCTGGCTGTGAAACAGCCCCACCTTTCCGGTGATGCCCTGACAGATGACGCGGGTATGACGATTGACGAGAATGCTCATGGGGATGCGGGGGTCGAAGAGGTCGAAAGGGTCGAAAAGTCGAAAGAGTAAACGCATACGCGGCTGGCACCGCGAGCGGCCTTACGCTCCGATCGCCGCGACAATCTTCTTCGCGGCATCGGTCAGGCCATTGGCGGAGATGATCTTGCGGCCGCTGGCGGCGAGCATTTCGCGGGCCTTCTCGACGTTCGTCCCTTCCAGCCGCACGACGAGCGGGACGGTGAAGCCGACTTTTTCGTACGCCGTCAGGAGCGCCTCGACGATCGTGTCGCACTTCATGATGCCGCCGAAGATGTTGACCAGCACCCCCCGGACGTTTTTGTCGGAGAGCAGAATGCGGAAGGCCTCGGTGACCTGATCGGCGTTGGCGCCGCCGCCCACGTCGAGAAAGTTGGCCGGTTCGCCGCCGTGCAGCTTGATCAGGTCCATGGTGCTCATCGCCAGACCGGCTCCGTTCACCAGGCAGCCGATGTTTCCTTCCAGCTTAACGAAGCTCAAT
>JBLMWR010000205.1:0-4348 GCA_050257335.1 Deltaproteobacteria bacterium
CGACGAAGCGCTCGGCGGCATCTTCGGGGACATCGCCCCCTCCGGCGACGATCAGCGTCCCCTGCGAGACTTCCGGTTCGATCGTCTCGTCTTCAAACGAGAAGCGGGGCTCGACACGGGAGACCGCCGCGCGGCTCAATGCCAGAAGATCCTGCTCGGCACCAGTGCAAAGCTCGTCTCTGACGGCGGGCTTGTCACCTACGGGCGCCATGCAGACGATGACCTTCGATTCGTTCGTTTCTCCGTGGACGGTGAGCGTTCGACCGTGCACGACCAGCACGGTGTTTTCGTCGATGCCCAAACCAACCAGCCTGGGGTACCTCTGGAGCAGGTGCTTCAGGCGGTCCTCGCGTTTGCGCTTCAAAAAATGCTGATCGACGAGCGTGCCGGGGAGAAACCCGAACCCTTCTCCGGGGATGGCGGGATTGCCCCCCACGATCATCAACTGCGACATGATCGCCGCTCCCGCCGACGTTCCGCCGACCACGCCCCCGCGCTTGAGCACGGCCTTGATGGCCTTTTCGGTGCGGGTGCCGAGATACGTGCTCGTCAAGCGTTCCTGGTGACCGCCGATGAACCAGACACCTGTGGCAGTGGCGAATTGCTGCGCGAACTTCGGGTCATCGGCGATGTCGCGAGAGGGAGCGTGAACGACGCTCACCTCGGACAGCCGGAGACTCCGCCAGAAGACGAGCCGCGATTCGACGTCGCTCGTCTCGGCGGTCTCGCTGGCGGTGGTGACGACAGCAATATGCGCGTTTTCGCCGCCGGCCCGGGCAACAAAGTCTTCGAGAACTTTCTCGGGAACTTTCCCGCCGCCGGCGATAAAAAGAGTCCCGGAAACGGGGCTGGCTGGCGAGAGATCTTCTGCGGCGGGGGCTGGGGGCGCGTCATCAGCGCTCACCCGGCCCGCCGCGACGAGGCACACGGCCCCTGCCAGAACTGCGGCCCACATCCGTGCTTGAATCGACATGGACGATGGTCTGGTCGTCATGACTCCAGGATCCTCCTGAAAAGCAACGTCCCTCCGTGGGAATTATACGTCACGAGCGCGCCGTCGCCAATTGGCATGAACGTATACTTATGTTATGGGTTTGTAAAGTAACTTGTCAAGATGACAAAATCTATGTCATTTTTCATTTTTGTCCAATAACAGACATCGGCAGGTGAGCTTGCTGGACACAAGACGGGCTGCTGCTCATGAGATTTCCTTCTTCCGCCTGGCCATTGGTTGCAACGATTTTTCCAATTGCAGCAATTTCCGCGGCGGCCGCTTCGCATGTGCATGCCCCCTTTTTCTCTTCCGCTGAATTGGCGGCGATGAATTGTTTGATGAAGGCCAGCGACGGCTCGACCTGATCGGCCTGAACGAGAATGAGGTCTCCCGGGCGGAGCATCGTCAGCCCGGCTTCGATCGCCCGAAACTCCCCGCGCGTCTCGAATATCTCGGCGACGCGCGTCGCGCTGGCCAGGCCCCGCCGCATGAGGGTGATCACCTCTCCGTCGGGGCGCCCCCGTGTGCACTTGTCCTCGTAGATGACGACGCGGTCGAAGCCATTCCCGTTGATCTCCGCCTGGCGGATGTTGTCTATGTCGCGGCGATCGCCAGCGGCGGTGTACACGACATGCCGGCGGTCGTGCGGGAAACGGCTGATGGCGTCGATGAGGGCCACGAGCGCGTCGGCGTTGTGGCCGTAATCGACGATGACGGTCGCCCCGGCGAAGGAAAACAGGTTGAAGCGGGCGGGGGTCTTGCGAGCGTCGTTCTCGAAACTCTCGAGGGCCGTGCGAATCGCATCGCCGGAAATTCCAACGGCCCACGCCGCCCCCACCGCGGAGAGCACGTTTTCGACCTGGAATCCGATCCGTCCGTTCTGCGTGAGGGGGACACGGCTGAGGGGCGCCACGCGTCCCTCCCAGGCCCCTTCGGCCCTGACGATGACGTCATTCTGGACGAACACGATCCGCCCCCCGCGGGCCCGGTGCGCCGCCAGCAGCGGGTGCGCGGCATCCCGCGCAAAGAAGATGACCGACCCGGGGCAATAGGGGGCCATGGCCACCGTCATTGGATCGGCGGCGTTGAGCACTGCAGCGCCTGTCGGCGCGACGTTCTCGACGATCACCCGCTTGACGGCGGCAAGCTCTTCGGCGGTCTCGATGCCCCCCAGCCCGAGGTGGTCCCCCTCGCCGATGTTGGTGAGCACCGCGGCGTTGCACATATCGAACCCGAGCCCTTCCCGCAGGATGCCTCCGCGCGCCGTTTCGAGAACGGCAGCGTCGACCTGCGGGTTGAGGAGCACGGCCCGGGCGCTTTTCGGCCCGCTGCAATCGCCAGTGTCGATGCGGCGGTCATTGAGGTAGATCCCGTCGGTGCATGTCATCCCCACGCGCTTCCCCGTCGTGCGAAAGATGTGCGCGATGAGGCGCGTGGTGGTCGTCTTGCCGTTCGTTCCCGACACGGCCACGACCGGGATTCGCCCGTCTTCCCGTTCGGGAAACATCGCGCCGACGATGGCTTCCCCCACGGGCCGCGGCTTGCCGGCCGACGGTTCCAGATGCATCCGCAGCCCCGGGGCCGCATTGACCTCGACGACGACCCCTGCTTGTTCTTCGAGCGGCACGCCGACGTCGCAGCAGACCACGTCGACCCCGGCGATGTCGAGCCCCACGACGCGGGCCGCGTCGATGGCCCGGGCCGCCAGGTCGGGATGGACGCGATCGCTGACGTCGGTCGCCGTCCCGCCGGTGCTCAAGTTGGCGTTGCGGCGAAGAACGGCAACCGTTCCATCCGGCAACACGGTTTCGGGGGCGTATCCCTGTTCAACCAGCACCGCCAGACCGATCGCGTCCAGCCTCAGCCTGCTCAAACTTGTGGCGTGGTTTTCGCCGCGCCGCGGATCGGCATTCACCTGCTCGACAAGCTCTGCAATGGTGCTGCGGCCATCGCCGACGACGAGCGGCGGCTCGCGCCGCGCGGCGGCGACGACGGCGTCGCCGATCACCAGCAGGCGGTGGTCGCAGCCCGGCGCGAATTTCTCAACCATGATGGACGAGCCTTCCTGGAGGGCGGCAGCAAACGCAACAGATACCTGCTCGCGGGTCGTGAGGTTGACCGCCACTCCGCGCCCCTGATTGCCGTACTGCGGTTTGACGACCACCGGCAGGCCGATCTCACAGGCGACCGCCCAGGCCTCTTCGGCGTCGCGTACCGGCCGCCCTTCCGGAACGGGAACCCCCACCGATTTCAGAAGGCTCTTGGTCAGTTCCTTGTCTTGCGCGATCGACTCACCGATGGCGCTCGTGCGATCGGTCTCGGCGGCGAGGATGCGGTGCTGCCGCGATCCCCAGCCAAACTGCACCAGGCTCCCCTCGTTGAGCCGCCGGAAGGGGATCCCGCGGGCCGCCGCGGCGCGCACAATCGAGCCTGTGCTCGGTCCCAGGCGGATCTGCTGGTCGAGAGTGCGGAGCTTCGCGACTGCGGCAACCACGTCGAACGGGCGGTCGTGAACGGCCGCCTCGAGCAGCGACCGGGCCGTTTCGAAGGCGCTGCGGCCCACGTCTTCTTCGAGATATTCGACGACGACTTTGTAAACGCCCGGTTCGGTGGCCGCGACCGTGCGGCTGAAGGCGACCGGTGCGCCCGCCAGGGCCTGCAGGGCGGCCACGGCCCGCTCCAGAATGTGCGCCAGGGTGAGCGAGCCGGGCGCGGCGTCAGGTTTTTCACCCGTCGGCGCGGCCGGCTGATAAAGCGACGGCAGCCATTCGCGCAGGCGCGCTTCGAACCCGGGAATCTCCCGAACGGGGAATTTCATTTCCCCCATATCGACCGACACCTCCAGTGCCGTGCATTTTGCCCAGATGCTCGGTCCCCGCAGAGCGCGAATGTTCCGGAATTCCATGTGGGTGTCCTCAGTTGGAGTCGATGCCCTGAAAGCAGCCGCTTTCTTCGGTCGCTTCCGGCAGCGCCAGGGTACGAACGATTTCGAGAGTCGGTTCAATGTCTTCGTCTTCAGGCTGAATCACGACGAGCTCGCCGGGCCCCGTCAGGGACAGGGCGGTTTCCACCGCCTGCCGATGGTCGGGAATCTCGAGCACGTCCACGGCGCGCCGCGTCCCGGCCAGCCCCTGCCGGAACAGCGTCGCCAGCTCTCCGGGCTCGCGGTCGGAAGCTGCATAGTCCTCGTACAGGATGATCCGGTCGAAGGCCGCCCCGAGCTGGGCGCCCTGGCGGATGACGTCGGCGTCGCGGCGGCCATCTCCGGCCGAATATACGATCGTCCTCCGCTCGTGCGGAAAATTGTCGAGGGCGGCCGTCAGCGCGGCCAGCGCCGACGCGTTATGCGAATCG